>CATMOP010000096.1 GCA_950072225.1 uncultured Nitrospina sp. | reverse complement strand
CGTCTTCATCATCACTGGCCCGGCAAATAACAAAGAAGCCTATGATAAGAAGGACGCTGGCAACCAGGGTGAGGATGATGTCCATGGGAGTTTTAAAAGGGTTTGATGGTGGCGAGGTAGATCATGCCTGCGCCGACAATGAAAATGGCGATGTGTACCATCATTGCGTATTTTTTTGGCAAGGAGTCTTTTTTTATTTGCCTGCCATTTTGAACGCCGAGTGCGATCAGAACAACCAGCAATCCCAATTTCCAGTAAATCCATTGGGATTCTGAAAAAACTCCGGTCTTTACAGCAAGCACCATTCCTGAAATGAGGGTCACCCCTAAAATAGGATAGTAAATGAACTTATGGATCCGATTCTGGGTTTTTCTGAGACCTTCCGCTTCTTCAGCAGTTTTCAGGCGCAAGCGGAGTACAACAGAAAGCGATTGCACAAACAAGGTTCCGATGACCAGACACATGGATATCATGTGCAGGGTAAGAAAAAAGTTTTTCATTTATAATATTCCGTTTTGTTGAGAGTTTTCCGGGACGGAAGCAGTCGGCTCCGTTGTCCAATAGGTGCGACTGGAAACGATCAAGGCCATTCCTATTCCACAATAAATTGCGGCGACTACTACATATCCCCCTAAATACCCATTATAGGAGCGTAATAGGATTCCAAGGCCCATCATCATCGGGATCAAAATATAAAATGGTTTGGCGAATATTTGATGGATACGGACCGGGTCCTCCAGTTCATAAATGCGGGTTTTATTTTTCTGGGCGGTTTTGCTCAATACAAATTTTCCTTTAACCAACCCGATCACTGCGGCTGCGATTCCGGAAAGGATGATGGCGACTTGAGTAGAGTGCTGCTCATGATCCGCGAGCTGATACATGCCAAAGCCACGAACCACAAGGAACAATCCAACCACACACCAAAATCCACCTGCGATAGAAATAAGGCTATTTTTACTCAAAAGATCCCCATTGGTAGATTGTAGGATTAGGTGATAATAGCAGGGAATGGTTTCATCCGCATCCTGTAATGTGAAGGATCAATTCATCTGGGAATATTCCCTCGCACCAGGCGAACAGACATTCTACCGGTTTTGCTTCTATTTAATGGGCGGATTTCTCCATTTTTAAAATCGAATATAGGTGCCTCGTGTCCTGATTCACCTAGTAGCCAGACGGTTGCCTGGCACCCGGGAGGAAAAATGGTTTCCAGATAAATCTCCTTTCCATACTTATCCCTGTTGATTTCTTCAGGGTTATACAAGGTGAGGATTTCGTCCTCGTTGGGTAGTTTCCAGTCTTCAAAGCCGCAGAATTTAATGCCATTCATATCATGGACCTCATCCTTGGCCTCATCCCAACTGAACCATTTACCCTCTCTTTGCCATCCGTCTTCCCGAAACCACATGAGAGTGGTTTGGGTGTCAGTCAAGGTGCCATCCTGATTGTCTTTAAATCTGTTTGAGTTAGGCATTACAATTGAATAATTTTAATTGTTAGAGTTAATGGTATCTAGGGGAATCTTTTTTAAACGCATCATCAGTCCTTCCAGGTCAAAGGTGGATGAATTTTTAAGTACTTTATCATTGATAATGTTGTCAAAGGAAAATTTTAGAAGATTATTGGACCAAACGATAAATGGGGTTCCCAATAATATACGCTTTACGGTGCGTCGAGAAATTTTCACCTGAGCATTGGAATTCAGCAATTCAGGGTTGTTGTGCAACACGGCCACGGTTTTAACGGCCATCCATAAAGGCCAGATACAAAACAGGCGCAATGCGATCTCTGTTCTGGGGATGGCCAGAGTGAATTTTAAGGCATCGTGCAGATGGCCGTTGGTTTTACGAAGCAAACTTTCCAGGATTTGCAGGTTCTTTTCCATGGATACCCCGGAATGAAATTCGTCCACGGTCAAACCTTTTTCAGAAATGATACTCTTAGGAATATACGACCAGCCTCTGTCGCGGTCGGCAATAATATCTTTGGATATGTTGGTCATTTGGAGACCGAGCCCGAAAGATACAGCGTTTTGGCGCATTGTGTTTCGTGCGGTTTCTGACAAATGAGGCAGTTTTTGGAAAAACAGATTGCACAGCATTTCTCCCACGACTCCTGCCACAAAATAACAATATTCCTCCAGATCCTGTACGCTTGCCAACGGAGTGATTTTGCCAACCTGAAAGCGGCTTTGAAAAAATGCCATGCCCTTTGCCATTTTTGCAACAGCAGGAATAATCTGGGCCTGATGATTTTCGGGGAGCGAGTCAAAGACCTTGAACACTCGTTGGACTTGGTTGAGAAGATCCAGGTCATTGGGGCTGCCATCGACCGCCTCGCATTCCCCAACCCATGCTGTGAGATTTTTGCCACGGAAATCCCGGTCTTCGATCAACCGTGAAAACTCCATCAGGAGCTTGATTTTTATTTTGGGATTCAGTTTGGCTGCGTCTTCAACCGTATCCACGATTCGGCAAAAAAGATAGGCGGTGAGAATACTACGGTGCAACGTACCTCTTAAAACGGATATGTTGAGCGCAAAGGTTCTGCTAACTTCGGGAAGCGTTTGTACGCAATAGGTCCAGTCGTCCATTTGTGCAAAATAAAATTCCCCATTCAAGGGGAAATCTGGGGCCAAAAAGATTTAAAATGATTAAAGAAAAAAAAGGGAATAAAGGGTTGTTAGAAAAACCTGAAGCTCCACGATAGTAAAAGTATCTAATAAGGCTCGTCACTTATTATCAGGAATGGAGCACTTCTTTTTCCAGGCCATCGACCCTTTTGGCAATAATTAAAATCTCGGAATGCACTTGGTTGATGATATCTTCAGGGGTACTGGTCCCTGCGGTAATTCCCACGTGCTGCTTTCCAATGAACCATTCCTGATTTAATTGGTGAAACGATTCAATATGGTGCGCCTCAACGCCTTTTTCTGTGCAAACGTGCACCAGCTTTTTTGTGTTGGAAGAATTAAACCCGCCAATGACGATCATTAAATCCACTTGGTCGGCCAATTCATGCACCGCTACCTGCCGGTCACGAGTAGGCTGACAGATCGTGTTGACAAATGCCACATCATCCACATAATCAAGAGCCCGGATCTTTTCCACGAGGTCCTCAACTTTATCTGTTTGCTGGGTAGTTTGCGTGACGATTCCCAGTTTCCGGTTGCCTGAGTCCTTAATCTTACTAAAGTCGTCCTCACTATTGATGACCAAATGATCATCCAGATCCCCTACAATTCCTTTGACTTCCACATGGTCTTCCTGCCCGATCACAACAGGAAAATAGCCCTTTGTTACCAATGATTTAATGGTTTGGTGGACCCTCATCACAAGCGGGCAACTTGCGTCATAGACAATGAATCCGGCATCATTCAGTAGTTTTTTGGTTTTTTCAGCCGCTCCATGGGCAGTGATCATGACTTTCTTGGTCTTGATTTTTTCTATGTCCTCGATTCCTGGTACCAGAGAAACTCCATTTTGTTTTAAAGATTTGCTGACTTGCGGGTTATGGACCAATTGGCCGACTATGGTCAAGTCGGATGCGAATTCGGGAGACATGGCAAGATTGATAGCATCCTGAACCCCAAAACAGGTGCCCATTGCGCTGGCAAGGGAAATTTTCATATATAAATTCCTTAATGGAAATGTTTGCGGCTTTATTTGTAAACCAACAAGTTAGATAATAACAAACTGGGTAGGGGTTTTAAATAAAAAACCCTTACTTAGTGAGGAGGTTTTTTATCATTTGCCAGGTCGTTTGACGGCTAATATCAGCAATAGACTCCGTTAGCGGGATATTTTTAGGACAGACCTCAACGCAAACCTGTGCATTTCCGCAATCGGTGATGCCTCCTTCCCCCATGATGGCATTCAGCCTGTCTTCTTTTCCCATTTCTCCTGAGGGGTGCAGGTTAAAAAGGCGGACCTGATTGAAGGTGGAGGCCCCTAAAAAGGAATTGTCAATGGTAAACTGGGGACACGCTTCCAGGCAACACCCGCATGTCATGCATTCTGACATGACATAACGTTTGGCGCGATCCTGATCCGGCATGATCGGTCCTTCTCCGATGTCATGGCTCCCGTCAATTTCGATCCAGGCTTTGACCTTTTTCAGGTTATCAAACATACGTTCACGGTCAACCTGCAGGTCGCGTATTACCGGAAATTTAGACATGGGTTCCAAGACAATTGGTTTTTCCAGATTATCCACCAACGCGGTGCAGGCTTGCTGGACCCGGCCGTTGATCAGCATGGTGCAGGAGCCGCAAACCTCCTCCAGGCAATTACAATCCCACGTAACCGGACTCACCGTTTTTCCATCCCTTGTTGTGGGGGTTTTCTGAACTTCCATTAGGCAGGAAATGACATTGGCAAAAGGTTTGTCGGGCACCTCAAACGTCTGCCAGTATGACGGGGATTTAGGTTTATCTTGACGTTTAACCTTTATGGTTATGGTTTTTTCAGTCATAGCGATGGTCAGTCATATTTTCTCGGCCGCGGGGTCACCAGCGAGGTGTTGACCTCTTCGTAAGTGATCTCTGGCTGATTGTTTTTATATTGAGCCACTGTTGTTTTAAGCCATTTTTCGTTATTTTCCTGGAACCGTTTCATATAGTCGAGATGGCCGGAAGGAAACTTCTCTTCCGTCACTTCCCCATATTGTTTTTGCTCGAGGTAATCAATGTATTCATGAGGATCGAAATCCTTGGGCTGGTGCAAGTCAAAATCAGGTTTGTAATGGCTTCCGCGGAATTCGTCCCTCATTAAAGCACCTTTAGCAATGATTTTAGACAGATGGATCATGCAATATAACTGGTTGATGAAACTGGGTGACGGGTTGGCCCAGTCAGTCGTGTCCAAACATTTCACATCCTTGAACCGGGTCTCAATATCCTCAATCGCATGTGAGGCTTTCTCCAAGGATTTATTATCCCGGACAATGAGAACGTTTGCCAGCATGATATCTCCCAGTTCGTGATGCAATTTATGGGGATTTTCGGAGCCATTCATATTTTTGATATCATTAAACCGGCTTTCCCAGTGTGAGCGGGCGTCATCGAAGATTGTGGAGGGGATATCATCCACCGATTTTTCGAGTGAGTCCACATAGTTCATAACGCCCCGGGCCATCATCAGTCCTGTATAAATACAACTCAATAATGAGTTGGCTCCCAACCGGTTGGCACCGTGATATTGGTAATCCACTTCTCCTGCCGCATACAGTCCTTGAATGGAGGTCATCTGGTTTTTAGGAGAGCCGTGATCGATCAATCCATGGCTGTCCGGACCGTAGTCGGTCCACAGTCCTCCCATGGAATAGTGTACTGCGGGAAAGATTTTCATGGGAGTTACGCGGGGGTCCACACCGGTGAATTTGGTATAAATGTCCAGGATTCCACCCAGGCGGTTATCCAGGAATTCTTTCGATTTATGAGTCAGATCGAGATAGACCATGGGGTCTCCGGAAATACCCAGGTTCTGGTTGTAGACGATGTCATAAATTTCGCGGCAGGCGACATCTCTGGGAACGAGATTTTTGAACAGAGGATATTTTTCTTCCAGAAAATAATAGCGTTCGTTCTCAGGGATTTCCCTTGGGTTGCGGTTGTCGTTAGCATCACGCGGCACCCAGATGCGCCCACCTTCACCACGTGCCGACTCGCTCATCAGCCGGAGCTTATCCTGCCCGGGTATGGCAGTGGGGTGGATCTGGATGAACTCGCCATTGGCAAACTTGGCCCCCTGCATATAAGCGGTGGTGGCGGCGGCTCCGGTATTGACAACGGAATTGGTGGATCGCCCATAAACCTGTCCGGGTCCGCCGGTGGCTAATACTACGGCATCTGCTTTTAAGGTATAGATCTCATCGGTTCTCAGGTCGTGAATCACCGCACCTCGGCAGATTCCTTCTGAATCAAGAACGGCCCCCAGGTATTCATGCCATTCCAGTGTTTTTGCTGAACCGTCATGCACATGGCGCCGGACCTGCTCATCGAGCGCGTAAACGAGTTGTTGTCCTGTGGTGGCTCCGGCAAAAGCGGTTCGGTTATACAACGTGCCGCCAAACCTGCGGAAATCGAGATGCCCTTCACCGGTCCGGTTGAATGCCACCCCCATTCGGTCCATCAGGTGAATGATGGTTGGACCCTGGTAGCACATGTCGCGCACCAGAGGTTGGTGGGCCAGAAAGTCTCCACCCTTAATAGTGTCATAAAAATGTTTTTCCGGGGTATCACCTTCGTTTTTTGCGTCGATGGCGGCATTGATGCCTCCTTGTGCGCAAACCGAATGGGAGCGTTTTAAGGATTGGTAAGAAACCACGGTCACTTCCCCGTTGCGTTCACAAAATTTCATGGCCAGGGCCAGCCCTGCCAATCCACCTCCAACGATGACTATTTTTTTCTTTCTGTTTTTCATATCCTCATCTCGCAACCGTTGCTTCAACAGGAAGCGGGTTCATATTAAACTCCGCTACGGTTGCTAAAGCTAGAACAGTAAGTGCCAAGCCGATCATTGCGAAAACGATTGCCCCGTTTCTTTGGGCTTTTTCGCCAATTAAAATCCCCCATGAAACGCAGAAACCCCATAGACCGTTACTGAAGTGAAAGGTCGCTGAAACAATACCAATGGTGTAGATCAGTATTCCTTGCCATGTCTGAAATTCGCCATTCATAATGTCCATCAAAAATGGCGCGGCTTCAAAATGGTGTTTACCCTCCCATAGTTTGGGTGCCACCGTGGTACCCAGATGGTAAATTAGAAAAACAAAAACAATAGCCCCAGTCATGCGTTGCAATGTGTAAAGGCCATTGCGTGGGTACCGATACCGAATCAAATTGGTTTTGGAAATATTCATAACATAAAACCCCATTACAGAATGAAACAGTAGAGGTATATATATACAAGTTATTTCGACGACCAAAAGGAAAGGAATACTGTTTATCGCGTCAATGCTGAGCTGGTAAGGCCAAACACCGACGGTGCGCAGGGAGTTGACACAAATATGAACAACCAGAAACGCACCAATGGGTACGATTCCAGTCAGGGAATGGAGTTTTAAAAGCAGGTAATGAATCTCATCTTTAGAAGGTCTGGCCATAATATCGAGAACGAATTAATTACCTGATTAATCAGTTAATAAAATCGGAACAGGCTGTTTCCAGACTTGGGTCACATTTTGGCGCAAAAATGGGCATCACACAAGGGTTATCACTGGAGGAGAGGAAAAAAATGTAACAAATATGAAGGAAGGGGAGTTAAAAGTCGGATTCCATTAGAGGGCGTTGCTTAAAATCGGGATTGATTGGCCTGTCCTCGGAACAGATTTTCAGGTGAACCGGATCCTGCACATAAAAATCTACAAACCCGCATTGGCAACAGATGCTGG
>CATMOP010000095.1 GCA_950072225.1 uncultured Nitrospina sp. | reverse complement strand
CCAAAATGCCCGCAACTGCAGGTACTCCAAAAAGGAAGCCTACTAAAAGCGGTGTGCCCATAATTAAAATAGCGGGAGGAATCATTTCACGAAGCGCAGCTTCTGTGGAAATAGCGATACATTTTTCATAATCCGGTTCCGCGGTTCCTTCCATGATTCCCGGAATTTCCCGAAACTGCCGCCGTACTTCCTCAATCATGTCAAAAGCCGCTTTACCTACCGACTTCAGGGTCATTGCGGAAAAGAGGAAGGGCAACATTGCACCAATAAACAAACCGGTTAAAACAAGTGGATCAAGCAAGTTGATACTGTCCATTATTTTTGCCTCAGGATCCAAAAGATCTGCCCGCGTTAAAAATGCTGAAAAAAGTGCGAGGGAAGTCAGAATAGCAGAACCAATGGCGAAACCCTTGCCGATTGCGGCAGTTGTATTTCCCGCGGAATCCAACACGTCTGTACGTTCGCGGATACTTTCGCCCATTCCGGTCATTTCAGCAATGCCACCGGCATTATCCGCAACAGGACCGTAGGCATCAATGGTCAAACCAACCACCAAAGTACTCAACATTCCGATTGCTGCAACCGCGACACCGTACATTCCCGCCAGAGTGAAGGGTATATAAATACTGGCGGCCAGGAGCAGAATTGAACCGGCGGCGCTTTGATAACCGAGAGCAAGCCCGAAAATAATATTAGTCGCCGCACCGGTTTCGGAGGCTTTTGCGACCTCCTGTACAGGTTTGAAATCATGTGAAGTGTAGTACTCCGTAAGCAGCCCCACCAATAAGCCGGTTACTGCACCGGTTAAGTAGCACAGAAAGACGTCCATATTTGTATAATTTTCACCGTTTATTTCGAAACTTTCAGGCAGCGCCCACATGGAAACAAAATACATTACAACCGCACTGAGTCCTGTTGCCACGACTAAGAGTCGTTTTAATACGAGTGCTACGTCTTTTTCTTCTTTAACTCGTGCAGTGAACATGGCAGCAAGACTGACTGGAATGCCGACGGCTGAAATTAAAATTGGGAATAGAAGTGCTTCCAAATTAGTAGCAAAAGCAACTGCGCCAATCACAAGTGCTGCGCAAGTGCTTTCCGCACAGGAGCCGAATAAATCCGCACCCATTCCGGCAACATCACCAACATTGTCTCCAACATTATCCGCTATCACCGCCGGATTACGCGGGTCATCTTCCGGGATTCCTGCTTCCACTTTACCCACCAGATCAGAACCTACATCGGCGGTTTTGGTATAGATGCCTCCGCCCACACGTGCGAACAAGGCAATGGAACTGGCGCCCATGGCAAATCCGCTGATGACACTGATCGAGTCTCCCCGGCCAAACATGGTGAACAATCCGCCAACCCCGATCAGACCCAGGCTAGCCACACAAAGCCCCATTACAGCACCACCATTGAAGGCGATATTGAGGGCTTTTGCCTGGCCACCATCCAAAGCGGCTTGGGAAGTACGCACGCCAGAGGTGGTCGCCGCATTCATACCAAAATATCCTGCGAGCATGGAGCACCCAGCCCCTGTTGCATAGGCAATCGCGGTCCATAAACCGATCCACAAACCTTTTTGTACGGAAATCAAAATCAACAGCAGGATGAACACTCCGCCCACAAAATAGCCAAGCACTTTATATTCCCTGGAAAGAAAAACCATCGCTCCTTCATGGATGGCATCGGCGATTTCGGTCATTTTTTCATTGCCCGCAGGTTCATCATCCACACTTTCAAAAAGTTTCCAGGCGATGACGAGTCCGAACAATCCAAACAAAACTGCCGTATAAACAAATTTCTGCGACGCATCAAAAGCGGCCATCACCAGATACAAGCTCATGGCGATGCCGATGAAAATCATTTCTCCTTTATGTTCCGATAACATTCTGTTCAATCCTCCGTTGATTTTGATCGTTTATTTAGTTCTTTGAGCGCCCCTTCTACTGTTTGCACCGCTTGTTCCATAACCTCGTTTAACAGACCTGAATCTTGTTCGTCAAATGGGGACAACACATAATCGACAATATCGTCTTTATCTTCGGGCCGGCCGATTCCCACACGAACCCGCGCAAATTCCCCGGTCCGTATGGATTGAATCGTTGATCGAATTCCCAGTTGCCCACCATCGCCCCCTTTGAACTTTTTTTTAATCCTGCCAAGGGGAAGGTCGATGTCGTCATGAATCACCAGCAATTGCTCTGGCGAAAGATTAAAAGCGGAAAGCAACGACTTGGCCGCTTTTCCGCTTTCATTCATATAAGTCATCGGTTTCGCTATAACAACTTCGAGCCCTTCCACTTCCCCCTTTCCAAACAAGGAGAAATATTTGTGGCGTTCCAGCCGAATGTTATATTTTTCGGCCAGGTTATCTACCACCCAAAACCCGGCGTTGTGCCGCGTCAGCTCGTAGCGTGGCCCGGGATTGCCCAGACCCAAAATCAAGAACACCTTTTATTTTAACCGTCTTCTTTATTCCCGGCAGTATCCGCCGGTTCTGAGGTAGCGGCTTCAGCTTCTTCGCCTTCTATGCCTTCCTCAACTTCTTCGCCTTCAGGTATCTCCTCTTTCACCTTTTCTTCGTGAATAGTCAACACCACATCAGTGGGGAGATTAACAATTGTCACATCTTCTCCCACCACAAGATCGGATACATGAATCACCTGATTGAGTTGCACCTCATCCATGGGAAACTCAATTTTTTCAGGGATATTCTTGGGAATACTCTCTATCTCCAGGTGGCGAATGATGTGGTTGACCACCCCGCCCTGTTTTTCACCTGGGGCAACGCCCACCAATAAAACAGGAACCTTGACCTTGATTTTTTTTGTTACATCGACTTCCAGGAAATCCGCGTGCAACCAACCCGACTTTAACGGATGGGTTTGATATTCCTTCAACACCACATTCCGGCTGGAGTCCCCTTCGATGTTGAGTTCAATCAAAGCATTGCGACCATTTTCTTCAAGGAGCTTTTGTAGTTCCTTGGGGTCAACAATCAGATTGAGGTTGTCTTTTAATCCATACACCACCGCAGGCATAGCCTCATCGTTTCGAACATCCCGTGTGGCAGATTTTCCGGTTACTTTCCTTAATTTTCCCGCTAGAACTGACATTCTAAACTCCAATCCGTGTGATAAAGCTATGAGCGCTCCACATAAAATCTATAACGCATAAGCCTGATTTTTTATTCCTTGGTTGAGTCGAATAACGAACTGACCGAGGTTTCTTCGTGAATCCTTAAAATAGCTTCTCCCAGCAATGGCGCTATCGAAAGCACCTTGATCTTCGGGTTTTGACTCAACCCGTTTCCTAAAGGAATGGTGTCCGTCGTCACCACCGATTTGATCGGAGAGTTACTGATTCGCTCCAACGCAGGACCAGAAAGAACCGGGTGGGAACAACAGGCATGAACCTCTTTTGCGCCAGCCCCCAACAAAGCATCAGTCGCTTCCATGAGGGTTCCCGCAGTATCAATCATATCGTCCACAATAAACGCCACCTTGCCCTTTACGTCACCAATAATATTCATGGCTTTGGCTTCGTTGGCAATATCCCTGCGCTTATCGATAATAGCCAGAGAGGTTTTCAGCCTTTTGGCAAAAGCCCTGGCCCGTTCCACCCCTCCCGCATCGGGCGAAATAACAATCAAATTCGGCAATGCACGTGTACGAATATAATCAATCAGAACATTCATGGCGAACAGATGGTCCACGGGAATATTGAAAAATCCCTGGATCTGTCCGGCATGCAGATCGACCGTCAATACCCGATCCGTTCCTGCCGTTTCCAGCAAATCAGCAATCAGTTTAGAGGTGATCGGCACCCTTGGTTCGCATTTGCGATCCTGGCGCGCATAACCGTAATAGGGGATCACCGCCGTGATCCTTTTTGCTGACGACCGGCGCAAGGCATCGATCATGATCAGCAACTCCATCAAATTGGTATTGCCGGGACAACAAGTCGGCTGGATAACAAAAACGTCTCCACCGCGAACATTCTCTTCGATCCGCACATAAATCTCTTTGTCGGAGAAATCGCGAATCACCGTTTCCCCCACGGGAATATCGAGGTACTTACAAATATTCGCCGCCAAAAGCGAATTAGCCCGACCTGAAAAAACAAGCATCCGCCCGTTATCGCTGGAATACATACTCTAAAAAGTTCCTTGTAAAAATCTGGCTGGGGCGGGAGGACTCGAACCTCCGAATGCAGGAATCAAAATCCTGTGTCTTAGCCACTTGACGACGCCCCAAAGTATAAAAACTCAATTCGCGCCCAACTGACTTCTCGACGCAGTAAGTTCTTGCAATCTGCCCCGTGATATTCTTCCTAGGCTTTCGTGCCCCGAAGGGGTACACGGCTAGCAGGCTAACATTTCCTCAGGATATAATTCAGATAAGCTGACAATGCTCTCAGCTAAAAACAGCCTGAATTTCCCACCCTCCAACCGGGCGTACGCAGTTTTCGCTGTTTCGAGATTGTCAAAAAGACCAAAGACAGTGGAGCCGCTTCCTGAAAGGAGTGCCCCCTTTGCGCCGAAAGCAAGGATCTGCTTTTTTATCGCAAAAATCTCCGGATACTCTTGAAATACAACAGGTTCCAGATCATTGACCCAGGCCGCCCCCAGTTGGGCAAACTTCGACTGCAAGAGAAAATTTTTCAAAATGCTAATATTATTTTCCTGCTTTGTCAACTTCAATTTTAGATTTCCATACACCCAGGCCGTGGACAGGGCAAAACCAGGATAAACCATTAGAATATAAAACTTAATGGAACTATTTACCGGTTCTAGGATTTCCCCCTTGCTCCTGCCTATGGCACAGGGGGAAAGAAGGAAAAAAGGCACATCCGAACCCAATTCGGAAGCCATCAAAATCAGATCCTCCCGCTTTAATTTCAAACCCCATAAGAAGTTGAGTCCTAACAAAATTCCGGCGGCATTGCCACTGCCCCCTCCTAATCCGGCCCCATGGGGAATATTTTTTTTTAAATGGATTCTTGCCCCCTTGCACTGATCGGGAAAACGGCTTTGCAACAAGCGAGCGGCCTTGATAATCAGGTTTCCTTCATCAGTGGGAATATCCGGTTGATTACAGGTCAGCTCCAACCCATCCGCAAGACATTCAATTTGAATCTCGTCGCACCAATTCACCATTTGGAACAGGGTTTCGAGTTCATGAAAACCGTCTTCACGCTTGCCAAGCATATGGAGTCCCAGGTTTACTTTGGCAGGTGTTTTAAAAGCAATGGTGGCAGGTGTCATTGTATTTTCAAGGAAGAAGGTCCCAAGAATTGAAACGTATCCGGCGGTAGCTCCTGGTTGATAACAGGATTTTTATACTTTACCCGAATGGTTTCCTGTTGTTCAGGAAATGACAATGTCACCAGATGAGGAAAATCGTGATCCCCAACTTTGGCGTATTCCTGCCATTTAACTGAATAGATAATATGCTCCCCCAGTTTTCGGGTCATCTCAAAAGGAAGCAAAGTCATGGCGGAAAACAGAATCGTTACACTACCCCCCCGCTGGATATCGGTTAACTGCAGTATGTATTGCGTCCGATCTGAATTCAAGCGCGAATCCAAAACCTTAAGAAACTCGAGCCTTGGAATATGACCGGTAAAAACTCGAAGATGCTCGCGAAAGTCCAACCCTGTTCCCAGCATTTTCTCCATCAGGGATTCTACTTCCAGCCCGGAATAATACCTGCCATTAGCCGGATTAAAAAATACAGTCCTACCCTTATGATAAGTAAAAACCCCCATGGCCTGGCCAAACAAACCATAGGTATCCACTCGGATAGACCGGTTATTTTGAATTATTAGTGTTTGGCGAAATGTTTGCTTTAGCTTTTGGCTCAGAAATGTGGTGCGGGCAAAAGATTTGAGGTTTTTGATTTCCCCAGCCCGGTCTTTCAGCCATTTTAAAATGTAACCGGTGGTAATGGAATCTTTTAATAAATGTGGAGCAACCGGTTCAATGCGGGGCTGACAACCCCAGCCCACAAATATTAAAATAAAAACGAGAAGTCTTAAAAATGGATGGTGGTTTGCCACACTGGGTAACAGGTAGGAATTCAACGGGCCTTCTTAATAGCTCTGTTGCATAAGATTTCGTGCTTTGTCGATTTTATTCTTAAGTATTTGCGGATCCGGAAATTCTCCACCCAAATCGCCTTTTGGGTTCACCGTGAGAAACAAGCTGTTTTTCCATGCCCCACTGGCCTCATCATAATTTTTCAGGGAGAACAAAATATCTCCAAGATGGTCATAAAGAACCGGGTCTGGATCCGTATAGATCATGGCCTTCTGAATTTGTGTTAAAGCTTTTTTCGAATCACCCTTTTTGAAATATATCCAACCCAGACTGTCCAGGAAATAGCCATTGCGGGGCTGGGTCGTCAGGGCTTTCTTTAAATGCACAAGGGCTTGGTCAAGATCATGCCCTTCCAGCGCGTACATATACCCTAAAAAATTATGCGCGTTGGAGTGCAAGGGATTTAACTCAATCGCCTGCCTCATATTTTCCATGGCCCCTTTAAAATCCCCTGCCTTTTCCATCAAGGCACCCAACTCAAAATAGTAGGAATCTTTTTGAGAGTTCAAGGCCAAGGCTTTGCTCATGGATTCAATCGCCTTAGCATTTTTATTTTGGGCCATATAGGCCAGCGCCAGGGAGTGATGAAGCTGGTGGTTATCAGGTTCCATTTCAATGGCTTCAACGAGCAGAGTCACCGAATTTTGTGTCTTTTTCATTAAGCTATAGAGCCGTGCCGTATAAAGGATAACGTCTATAGATTTCGGCTCCAGCTTCCTGAGTTTTTCAAACTCCTTTACGGCTATATCCAGACGGCCGTGGATTTCATAAATTCGGGCCATGAGGACATGCGGATCCTTGTAATCGTGCTCGGCAAGAACAAGCTGAAACTCTTCCAATGCTTCCATGTATAAAGTTTGCTCAAAGTAAATCGTTGCAATACGCATATGGATATTAGGTTGCTTTTCCAGCTCGAGAGGAATGCCTTCATCACCCCGAGGGCCCTCCGGGCTCAAAGAGCCGGAAGCGTGAAGCTGTGAAACTCGGTTCTTAATATAGACATTATCTGGCTTCATCTTTAACAATAGTCCATACTCTTTCAACGCCGCAATTGTTTTGCCCTGACGCTCGAGCACCCAGGCGAAATGGTGTCGGGCCTGAAGCAAGTTGGGTTTCAGGGAGACAGACTTTTCTAGACTTTTCTCGGCCTCCTGCAACTGGTTTGCGCGCAAATAGGCCCGCCCCAGGTAAAACTGTATAAGAGGATTATTGGGTTCTATCATCGCCCCTTTCTTAAACTCATCTAAAGCTCGGTCAAACTGCCCCAACCCCTCCAACAGGGAGCCTTTCA
>CATMOP010000094.1 GCA_950072225.1 uncultured Nitrospina sp. | reverse complement strand
GTTTTATAAAATTGCCGCACAATATGAAAAATTATTCGATTAATTCATTTATTTTCCTCTTAATCTCACTCAAGTTTTGCTTCTGACTTAGGCCCTTTTTTTCGGAAATTATTATACTCAATATTGTATTATAACACTCATTCAAATCGTCATTAACAACAACATAATTGTATTCATTCCAATGTGATACTTCTTCATTAAATTTATTCATTCTTTTTTCAACTATCTCTTCTTGTTTTTCATGACGATGATATCGTTGCACTCTGACCCGGTCATGGCGGCGGTTTGGAATCCTGCTCCTATTTCCACGCCTTTTACTGCAGGGATACTCATGACTGCCTTGGCCAAGTCGGCATCCAGTTTATCGAAGACCGGCTCTCCCAATCCGGCGGGTACCCCCCTGGCAACTACTTCGACCACGCCCCCAAGCGAGTCGCCATTTTTACGAGCTTGCATGATGGCCGTCACCATTTTTTTGGCGGTTTTCGCATCCGGGCAACGCACGATATTTTTTTCTATTTCCTTGAAGTTTATGGTTTCTGCCGTGTGGTGTCCGATCTGCCGGGTAAACCCGGTGATGGTGATGTTATCCCGGGCCAAAAGTTTTTTGGCGATAGCTCCGGCAGCAACTCTGCCAACCGTTTCCCGGGCACTGGCTCGTCCACCACCCCGGTAATCCCGAAACCCATATTTCATGTCATAGGTGTAATCCGCGTGGCCGGGACGGTACAGGTGTTTAATCGATTCATATTTTGAGGAGTCGGCATCCTTGTTATTGACCCACATGGCAATGGGTGTGCCAGTGGTTATGCCCTTAAAAATACCCGACATAATTTGGATCTTGTCGCCTTCCTTACGGGTGGTTGTGACTTTGCTTTGACCTGTTCGGCGTCGGTCCAAATCTTTTTGAATATCAGATTCTTTAAGGGGCAAACCTGCAGGACAACCTTCTACCACCACGCCGACTCCACTACCATGAGACTCGCCCCAAGTGGTAATTTTAAAAAGTTTTCCGAAAGAACTGCCGTCCATAAATTTATAGGTCGAATGTAACGAAATCTGCCGGGTTGTTCCCGACAATCAGGACGTTCAATCGAGTGTTAAGGGTGTTAATTCTTTGAAAAATAAAGGCTACGTGCCTCAGGCGGGGGTGCGGGTGCCAAGGCCAGAAGACCTTGGTAAGTGGTTCCGGTGTTGATGTGACTGGGGTGGGGATTTTACCTTTAAAATCCCGTTTCAGGGTTCCTTCTCTTCTTCAGCTTTTAGATTATTGTCTACCAGTTGTCTCAGTTCCTTGCCGGCTTTAAAAAAAGGCACTTTTTTTGAAGGAACCTCGACTTTTTGCCCTGACTTGGGATTACGTCCAATCCGGGCATTTCTTTGCCGGATTCGGAAACTTCCAAACCCTCTCAGTTCAACTTTTTTTCCTTCGGCCAATGATTCGGTAATACTTGAAAAAACAGTATTCACTACAACCTCGGTCTGTTTTTTTGTCAGGTTGATCTGGTTGGCTACTCTTTCAACAAGTTCTGCTTTAGTCATTAAAAAGTTTCCCCCCACCGGTAAACATTTTAACTGCCTCTTTGAACATAGAATTCGGGGAAGTATATCATTCGCTGAAATTAAGTCAAGCCCAATCTTTTAATGGGTTTACCCGTTTTAAAGGCCGGGTTTCGGTGCCCTGAAAAGTTCCTTTTGGGAGATTGGTACAACGGGGTATGATGGCTTGAATAAGGGGAGTGGAATAGGATTTGTTTGTAGGGGAAGTCTTGTAACCAATTGCTTTATTGTGGAAACCAGATATATTGCAGGCGGGGAAGGGATGCAGGTATTAAGGTTTCGACAAGTCTGCTGGAAAGTGTACTCTGGAGAAGCCAGTCGAAAAAAGGTGTTTTTTCTTTTTCTTCAATAACTTTGGGCCTTCCTTCGACACCGATTTTTTTTGCCAGGAGTTCGATGGTTTTTTCGAGTCCGCCCATTTCATCTACCAGTTTTAACGTGAGGGCCTGCTGGCCGGTCATGATCCTTCCATCGGCAATCTCCTTGACCTCCGACACAGACAGTCCCCGGCCTTTAGCAACGGCCTGAACAAATTGCTGGTGTACATCGTCCACGACATTTTGCAACAGTTTTCGCTCTTCCGGGTTCATGGCCCGTAAGGGGGAACCCACATCCTTGTATTTGCCGCTCTTAATGATAACCGGCTTAACGCCGATTTTATTTGTTAGTTCCTCAATATTGCTAAAAACCATCACTGCCGCTATGCTGCCTGTCAGGGTACCGGGATTTGCCAGAACGTAATCGGCCGCGCAGGCAATATAATATCCGCCCGAGGCCGCCACCGTTCCCATGGAAGCATAAACCGTTTTATGATCGGCCCTCAGTTTCATGATTTCGCTATAAATCTCCTGCGCCGGGGCAACCGCTCCCCCTGGAGAATCAATGCGCAGGAGGATGCCTCGTACTCCCGGATTATGACGATAGTCGGAGAGCTGGCGGACAATGTTTTGGGAATCCATGAGCATTCCCTGAATGCGGACTAGGGCAATTTCTCCGGAAGGGGATTTCCAGCGATCCGGCAACAAAGCAGAGCCGACGGCTACCAGAACCATCAAGGCAAGGAGTCCTGCTGAAAACCGTAAAAAGGATCTCAAGAAGGATCTCTGAGGTTTATTTTGGGTAGTAGGTTCCATAGTCAGGACTCTGGACCCATCCGGGTCCAGAGTTCATCAGGTTTTATTCTTCTTTAAAGTCATTCAGGTCCACCTGTTCTTTTTCGATTTGCGAAATGTCGAGGTTTTCCTTATAGGCTTTAATACTTAAAGCAATCTTTTTATTAGTGGTATCCACTTTTATCACTTTTGCCTTGATCTCATCATCCACTGCAACTGCGGACTCAGGATCATAAATCTTTTCCGAACTGAGCTGCGAAACATGGATCAAGCCTTCTAATCCGTCCCCAAATTCCGCGAACGCGCCGAATCCGGTCACCTTGATGATCTTGCCGCTGACTTCAGTGCCGATAGGATAGTTGGCCGCAATATCATCCCAGGGATCAGGTTGCAACTGTTTGACCCCAAGAGAAATCCGGCAGTTATCTTTGTCGATGCTGAGTACCGCCGAGGTGATCCTATCTTTTTTCTTCAGGACTTCAGAAGGATGCTTGATTTTTTTCCAGCTCAAATCAGAAATATGGATCAGGCCATCCACGCCGTCTTCCAGTTCCACGAAGGCACCAAAATCGGTCAGGTTGCGAACCGTGCCCTCGACTTCAGAACCAATGGGGTACTTGTCTTCAATTTGTTCCCACGGGTTGGGCTCTATTTGTTTCATGCCGAGTGAAATCCGTTTTTTATCTTTGTCGAGGGTCATTACGATGGCTTCCACCTCATCCTCGATCGAAACTATTTTACTCGGGTGCTTGACATGGCGGCTCCAGCTCATTTCGGAAATGTGGACCAACCCCTCGATGCCTTTTTCAAGTTCCACAAATACCCCATAATCAGTGATACTGACCACCTTTCCCTTGATCTGTGTATTGACCGGGTATTTGCTATCAACATCAACCCAGGGGTCGGCGCTGGTTTGCTTGAGACCTAACGAGACGCGCTCCTTTTCCTTGTCGTATTTGAGAACCATGACAGTGACTTTGTCGCCAATGGAAAACATTTCGGAGGGATGGTTGACCCGGCCCCAGGACATGTCGGTAATATGAAGCAGACCGTCAATTCCGCCCAGGTCGATGAACACTCCGTATTCGGTGATATTTTTGACAATACCTTCAATGAGGTTGCCCTCACTCATTTTCTCCAGAGTGCCTTCGCGTAGTTGTTTGCGTTGTTCTTCAAGGAGAATTCTCCGCGACAGGACAATATTGCCGCGTTTTTTATTCATCTTGATGATTTTCATGTCGAATTTTTCGCTAATCAGTTTTTCCAGATTGCGAATCGGGCGCAGGTCGATCTGGGAACCTGGCAGGAAGGCTTTAAGTCCTATATCGACGGTTAACCCGCCTTTGGCTTTGGCGATCACCACACCCTGAATGATTTCATCCGCCTCATAAGTCTTGACCAGATCATCCCAGATTTTAATTTTATTGGCTTTTTCTTTGGACAACACAACATTGCCATGGTTGTCTTCGACCTTTTCAAGATAGACCTCGACTTCTTCATCAATTTCCAGGTTCTTGCCGCCTTCAGGGAATTCGGAAAGCGAGACCATGCCCTCCGATTTAAAGCCCACATCGATGGTGGCCAGCCCATTGGAAATGGCGATTATCTTTCCAATGATGATCTGCGAAGCTTTGAACCGGCCGAGACTCTCGCTGAAATAATTTTCCATTTCCTCATAGGCCGCGATCTGGTTGGGAGTTAATTCCTCCATTTCCTCCTTGTCATCGTTTGCCATTTGCTCTAGCAATTCTTTGGATATTTTCATGACCTGCTGATTCTCACTTTCTTTCGGGTTGTTTAAAGGTTATTTAAATATTGTTTATAGATTATTTATATTTTTCAAAACATGATCAGTAACTTCTTCAATGCTTAAGCGAGTGGTGTCGACTTCCAGCGCGTCTTCCGCTCTGACCAGTGGAGAAATCTTTCGATTTCGGTCTTCATGGTCGCGTTGCCGGATTTCCTCGATTATAATTTTCAAATCCAAATTCGGATTTTTTGATTTCAATTCCTCATAACGCCGCCGACCCCGCTCATCCGCATCGGCGATGAAAAAAAATTTTTTGTCGGCTTGGGGAAAAACGACCGTCCCAATGTCTCGTCCATCCATAACCACGTTACCCGCTTCGCCGACCTGGCGTTGTTTGGCCACCAGAATCTCGCGAACGGATTTCTGCGCGGCAACCGTGGCAGCCCCTCTGCCTACCGTTTCATTTTTTAAATGGGCCATTGCGTTTTCCCCATCCACCAGCACCAATTGTCCATCAGCACTGGGAACAAATTCAATATCCAGGCTCCCGGCAATCTGTGCCATAGCCGTTTCATCGGCAAGGCCCATGCCTTTTTTCTGCGCGGTCCAGGCCACGGCCCGATACATAGCACCGGTATCGATGTATCGGTAGTTCAGCCGCTTGGCGACCAACTTGGCGACAGTACTTTTCCCACTGCCTGCTGGTCCGTCTATCGCGATAATCATTCCTTTAGATTACGTTAAGCCGGTATTTGTTCGCGGCTATAAATTCTTCTTTCAATGCCTGTCCGTCGCCCTTTTCGATAGTGCTGCGGATTTCATCCAGTTTATTCTGGAACCGGTCGATCAGGTCCAGCGAATGGTTGCGGTTAGAAAGGCAGATATCCCGCCACATTACTGGGTCGCTGGAGGCGATCCTTGTGATGTCTTTCAGTCCGGCGCCTGAAAAGGCGGTGACTTCACGGTCGTCCTGGGTTCTCAAGGCCCCAAGCGTGTTCATCAGGGCGTAAACCACGATGTGAGGCAAATGGCTCACCGCTCCAAAAACGAAATCGTGTTCTTCCGCAGATAAGTTGATGATTTGCATTCCCACTGCCTGCCAGAGCGCACTGATTTTTTCCAAAGCACTATTATTGGTTTTATCAGTCGGGGTAACGATACATTTTGCGCCCTGGTATAAATTTGCGGTGGAGGCTTCCAGTCCGGAGTTTTCCCCTCCGGCGATTGGGTGCGACCCAACAAAAAAAACGCCTTTCGGAACCAATTTTTCAGCCTCCTTGACGATCGGCTCTTTTACCGAGCCGACATCGGTGATCAGGGTGCCGGGTCGGATTTTTGAAATCATGTTTTGAATCAGCGGAATGATGGATGTGACCGGTGTGCAAAGCACGACCAGGTCCGCATCTTTCACTGCCTCTGCCAAATCCGTGGAGCAATGATCGATAACCTTCAAAACCCGGGCTTTTTCCAGGTTTTCACGGTTTCTGCCATATCCCGTAATCTCTTCCACCAGGCCCCGTTCTTTGCATGCCCTGGCCAAAGAGGCCCCCAGCAGGCCAACACCAATAACGGTCATTTTCCCAAAAAGTTTCATGCTTGTTCCTTTTCGGGGTAAGAGCCCAGCACCCGCAAAAACAGGGCCTGTTTGCTCAATGTTTTTAAGACGCGCTCGACGGTCTTATCTTCCACATGACCCATAAAATCGACGTAGAATAAATATTCCCAGGGTCGGTTGCGCAGGGGCCGGGATTGTATTTTCGATAAATTGATTTTGTTTCTGGCGAATAGTTGCAAGGTTTTGATCAAAGACCCGGGTTCGTCCGCGATAGAAAACATGATGGATGTTTTATTCTTTTTGGCTCTTTTTGCCTTGTCTTTCGAAATGATTAGAAAGCGGGTGTGGTTTTCAGCCCGGTCCTGAATATTTTTCGCGACAATTTTTAATCCATAAACCTCCGCGGCAAGTTCTCCGGCGATGGCGGCGGAATTTTTATTTTGTTTGCTCAATTGCGCCGCCTCGGCAGTGCTGGAAGCGGGGATCTGCTCAACCCCCGGCAGGTTGCGGTTCAGCCAGTTTCTGCACTGGGCGAAAGGCTGGGGATGTGAATAAATTTTCTGAATTTTTTTCCGGTCGGCAAGGGGAGACAAAAGAAAAAGCCCAATGGGCAATCGGGTCTCATTGCAAATATGAAGCGGTGAATCGACAAAACAGTCCAGAGTCAGGTTGATAACCCCCTCAATGGAATTTTCCACCGGCACGACCCCATAATCGGAATTGCCCAACTCGACTTCCGAAAAAATGGTTTCAATATTTCCGCATGGATTGAAAGTGCAGGAATGGCCAAAATGCCGCACGGCCGCTTGATGGCTGAATGTGGTTTCCGGCCCGAGAAAAGCGATCTTCAAAGGCTTTTCCAAAGCCAGTGTGGCGGAGAACAACTCACGAAAAATGGATTCAATGGCAGGGGCAGGAAAAGGACCTTTGTTCTGGTCCTTCAGCCGATCAAGGATAGCCCGCTCGCGGTGGGGAACATGGTAATGGTTCTCCTTCCCCTGACGGGATTTTTCATCGCCGATTTTCTGGGCCAACTGGCCACGGCGACTGATCAGCTTTAACAGCTGGTCATCAATCTTGTCAATCTGCTGGCGCAGATCATCTAACTGGGACAAAAAACAGATACCGCCTTTACTAGGATTTCCCGCAATCGCTTGATGGGATGCTTGATAATTTCATAATCCAGCCCTAAAATGCAAGCAAAATTTAGAAAAGTTGCAGATTACTAGGCACCCCTTGGCAGGGGAGGCAGTTAGCAATGACTTTTTGAGCCGAGATAACTCTTGCTCGCCAAATAAAGCGATTGCTCGTTGGCTCCACGCCCAGTGGGATTTTGAGGTTATGAATTATGATATTGCTTGAGTTCAGTATGAGCCCTATGGATAAAGGGGAAAGCGTCAGTGAACAGGTTAGCCGTTCCCTTAAAATTAT
>CATMOP010000093.1 GCA_950072225.1 uncultured Nitrospina sp. | reverse complement strand
ATTTGGCTTTGCCAAAACAGGTTCATTCCATTCACAGCGGAAGCGGACATGGCGCTCTTGTCGCCAGTCCAGTATTTATCATAGGGCGCGTTTTTAGAAACCACCGACCGCTCAAAAGTAGCAATCGCCTTGGCAATATTTTCTATGGTTAATGAGTTCTTGCCAAATACCGTGTCGAACCGGCTCACATAACCGGGAAGAACTTTCAACTCACGAATCAACTCGTCATAATCCTGATTCATTTCAACATCCGCACCAATGGGTCCGCTCGCCTGATCTTCCAGTGATTTTTTACGACCATCCCACATTTGCAGTTCAAAGTAACCACTATTGATGATCGTGGGGGCGTGTCGGCCTAACTCTTTCTGACCATTACCAATAGTCCGAGGTAGGCCATCACTCCAACCTAGTCCGGGATTATGGCAGGTAGCGCAACTGATCCAATTACTGCCAGAAAGCCGGGGATCAAAATAAAGCATCTTGCCCAGTTCTTCTTTATCCTTGGACCATTTGTTATCAGAAGGATACTTCATTACCGGAACAGGTTCGTAGATCGAATCTTCGGCAAAACTTCCAACAGGTAGAAAACCAACTATACAAAAAAGCGCAATAACCCAAAGGCGTTTCACAATAAATCTCCTTAATGACAACTTCCCATACCCCGTTTTTCAAGATATTTCTGATGGTAGTCCTCCGCCTCATAATATTCTGGAGCTGAGGTGATTTCCGTGACGATGGGCGAACTGAATCGCCCCGATTTGTCAGCCTTTTCCTTTGATGCCTTTGCAGAGGCCTCTTGATCCGGGGAATGATAATAAATCGCCGAACGATACTGAGTACCCCTATCCGGACCCTGCCGATTTAAAGTTGTCGGGTCATGACAGCCCCACAACACATCGAGCAATTTCTCATAAGAAACAATGGCGGGATCAAATTCAACCTGAACTACCTCAGCATGCCCAGAGCGTCCAGTACAAACATCTTCATAGGTTGGATTATTGGTTGTCCCACCCGTATAACCCACCGAAGTGGATGTGACTCCCTTCGTTTTCTGAAAAGTCAACTCCACTCCCCAGAAACATCCCGCACCAAAAGTAGCGACTGCCATAACCTTCTCCTATTAACTGCGGCTGGTGATTTCAATCAGGTGGTACCCGAACGATGTCTTTATGGGACCGTGTACGGCACCCACTTCTTCATTAAACACAACCTTGTCAAATTCGGGAACCATCTGGCCGGGGCCAAAGGACCCGAGACTTCCACCCTCTTTTCCAGAGGGACAATCAGAGTGTTGCTTGGCCATTTTGCCAAAGTCCGCCCCTTCCTCAATTTTCTTTTTCAAATCCTTACAGGCTTCCTCGGATTTAACCAATATATGCCGAGCCGTTGCTTGAGTCATAAAAACACCCTTTCTATTTTTGACTATACCTTCTGTAATAATAGCCCAGCAGAACCAGGACCATAAACGCTAAAGCGGTAAAGTGGAGCCGGTACTCCATTGAGTACCAACTGGGAGAAAAACGAATCGTGCCATTAATCTGCCGGGAATAATGTTTCAGCATTTCGCCATATTCTATCATCAAGTGAACGGGAAAACGATCCTGCCCATTATTTTCCCTGCGGAAGACACGGACGGTAAAATTCTTTTCTTCACCTCCACGCAGAGTAAAACCCATCATGCCCGAAAACTCCTCCGTTTCCAGATCGGGAGGGAGTAAAAGCATCATTCTTATATTCTTAAACGATTCTGAGCGGTTCTGAAGATGCACTTTCAAGACGGATGATTCCGCATCGGTCATCGATTCCAAGCTTCCCTCCACTTTGGACTCCACAGTCTCCTTGAAAAAAAAAGAATCCGTTGCCAGAACCGATTGCTTAATGCCTCCATCCGGGAGCGTCCAATATTCCACCATGGCAGTCAGGGGATACCTGCCCACCCGCATAACAGGAGGATGCCTGTCATTTTCCAGGGTGATGCTTTGCCCCGGATCAAGACGCATGATCTTCGACATCATGGACATGGAATGGTGGAAATGAAACATCGGGTGAACATGATAAATCGGCCGGGGACCTGAATTCTTCAAAGTCAACGCCAGCTTGACGTTTCCCGAGTCATCGACCTCACTTTGGATGGAGACCTTCAGCGGTTGTGCCTGAGCATAGGCAACCGGTATCACCCAAACGAATGCCGCAACAAATGTTACAAAGAATTTTTGTTCCCAAAGATATAGCATGGACTCATTTTAACATCAGAAAAGGCAAATGCAATTTGCCTTCACCGATTCGCTACTTCTCGAAAAGACACCCCGCAATTTAATTTTGGGACGAATGTCTGAAAAATTGTTATTATCAGGTATACAGTCTGAACTTTAATGGGAGAACCGTTATGGATGTTCTAATGACCTTGTTGGTATTGCTCGCCCTGCTGGCATTCAGCATGTTCAAGGTTTTGCGTGAATACGAAAGAGGCGTGATTTTTCTATTCGGAAAATTCTGGAAGGTCAAGGGGCCGGGAATCATCATCGTTGTTCCCGGAATCCAGAAAATGGTCAAGGTCAGCTTGCGCACCGTGGTCATGGATGTTCCCCCTCAAGATATCATCACCAAGGATAACGTGACGGTAAAGGTCAATGCGGTAATTTATTTCCGTGTTCTCGATTCTCAAAAAGCGATTATTCAGGTGGAAGACTATCTTTACGCAACTTCCCAGATCGCACAAACGACTTTGCGAAGTATTTTAGGCCAGAGCACGCTTGATGATCTGTTATCCAATCGGGAAGAGATCAACGCTCATCTGCAAAGGGTCATTGATGAGCAAACCGAACCCTGGGGAGTTAAAGTTGCCAATGTAGAGGTCAAAAATGTCGACCTGCCGCAGGAAATGCAACGCGCCCTGGCAAAACAGGCAGAAGCCGAACGCGAGAGGCGGGCTCGAGTCATCAATGCCCAGGGTGAGTTTGAAGCGGCGCAGAAAACCTGTGATGCCGCAGACCTTATCGGGGCGCACCCCCCTGCCCTGCAGTTGCGCTTTTTCCAAACCCTGCTGGATCTTTCTTCAAAGGATGGAACGCATACTTATCTCCCCATTCCACTTGAGCTATTCGATTCGTTCCGCAACAAAGGGAAAGATGCTTGACAGGGTGTAAAAAAAAGTTGAACTGTCATTCTTAAGAAGGCCAATGCGCGATTCTTCGCTTTACCCCTGCGGGGCATGAAAGCAAAGGTTAAATATCACACGCTCCGCAACAAAGGAAAAGAGTGGCAATAAAACTTGAGGGAAACTGGGACAAAGGCTTTGCCTATGATGTTCACACACTTGATAGCGTTTATCTAGGAACTGATGAATTTGGGCACGATCAATTTAAGAATACCCGAAGTGAAATGGGCGAACTGGTCTTTAGGCTTAAATATAGAAACGATAAATACACCACCAAAAACATTGTTGATTTACTTAGTAAATACAAAGGTATTGAAAAATTCGATGCCATAATCCCCTCGCCTTCCTCCTGATTGTTAGTTAGCTTCAGGAAGGAAAGCATAGTGCAGGTGGCACACTTTTACTCTGCCACGCTGGTACATATTTACTCCGCCCTTGACAGAAGAGGCATCGCAATGGTGGTGGAAGACATGAATAAAAAGCCCACGGCCAGCAAAATGGCAATCATCAAGCGCTTTTTATTTTGTGAAGAAGCTTTCATAATAGTCTCATCGGTCATATTTTGTAGAAACACAAGCTTATCAATAACCAGTTCAACATAACTCTTGTCTATTAATTTGATTCATATTTGGTGGAATTATTCCAATTTAATAAAGGGTCTTTAATTTTTTATCTGAAAGATTACCACCAACCAAATAAAACAGGTTTATTCATTGGGATTCACAGCACGGGTGTAATAAAATAGAAGATAGACGAATTTCCCAAATGTGTATATGGAACCCAATTCAAAAATCCACAGCTTTCTCGACCGGGTTCAGGCTGAGTGGAACCGGGTTCTTCTCATTAAGATCGCCTATTCAGTATCAACCGTTTTAGCCGGTGGCTCCTTGGCAACGGGCTTATATTTTTATTTCCCCACCCCTGTATTGAGCTATGGGTTCTCTGGTTTGATCTTGGTTTTAATTGGCTGGGGCCTCACTTCCACCCGGGGGTTTTCCAGAATAAACCGGGACCAGGCCGCGCTTCTTGCCGAAATCAAATATCCGGAACTGAACAATTCCCTGATCAATGCATCACAATTGGAACATCATTTAACCGATGATCAAGGAAAAAAAACGCTATTCTCCCTTTCTTTCATTCGCAAACATCTCCAACGCACCCAATCCGCCATCCAGAATCTCGACCCGGATTCGGTAATCAGCTACCAACAAGTTGTTCCCGCACGCAACTTGTTTCTGGTTACGCTATTAGCGCTAATCATGGTTACGGGGGCATTGCCCGATTTCTGGAAACAGCGCCCTTCAGATTCGCAGGAATTGGCCCAAGCTCAGGCCATGCCAAATAAAAACCAGAAGGACTCCAAATATGTCGGCAGTCGGCCCGAGTATCGTATCAAAGACCTATCCCTGACGTTTGCCTTTCCCGCATACACCCAATTAAAGAGGAAAACAATTTTCCCTTCAGATGGTTCCATCAAAGCTTTGCCCGGAACCCAAGTCAAAATCAAAGGCAAGAGTAATCAGCCTGTCGATGGAGTGGTACTGGCAGTGAATAACCGCGACTACTTTATAATGGAACTGAAAGACTCCAAAAATTTGGAGGGTTCATTAATACTACGTGAAAAAGGCCATTACCAATTCAAAATAAAACAACAGGATGGGCAAAAGATCCTTCTGGAAGAAAAATATCCCATTGAGCTTGAACAGGACAAGTCGCCACAAGTGATATTATTTCCGGCCAATCCCAAGCCTGTATATTATGAAACCGACAATGTGCAGATGTTTTATGAAGCCCACGATGATTTTGGCCTCCGGCAAATCGACCTGATCGCCCAAGTCAACGAAACTATCCTAAAAAAAAGCGTCAAACGCTTCAAGCGGTCGGTAAAGGATTCGACTGGGAGTTTCACCTGGAGCCTCTCCCTGGAAAACCTTCAACAGGGGGATGAAGTCCAGTATTTTTTAGAAATCAAGGATAACGATAACGTCACCGGCCCCAACTCCGGACAGTCAGAAATTTATCGTTTCACTGTTTTTGACAGCAGAAAAGAGCGCGAAAACCTGGTGCGCCTACAGGAAGAGTTGTCAGAAAAAATGATTGCCCTGCTGGCAAATGGCCTCGTTGAAGGGGATGTTCTGAAAACCACCACCACCGATGCGATGTATGGGAAAAAACTTCTTGCCTCGCATGCAGATGCGCTGATTGACATTATTGGTCTTGCCCAGCGCATAAAAGAGCAAGCCAAGGATTTTGATTATTTTCCCCGTCCTTACCTCACCCTTTTAAACAACATCATAACCCGATTGACTACCCTCCGCGAAGAACAGATTGACGCCATCAATAAAATACAGAGGACGATATTGAAGCCCACTCCGGTGAGTTTCGCTACGGATTCTGTCGAAATCCTCAACGAAAAAATGGTCACTAATTTGGAGCAGAGCGTCCTTTACCTGATTAAAATTACCAATCGCCAGAAAATGGACCAGGTCATGGACCTTGAAAACCAATTGTCCAAATTAACAGAAGCCCTGCAGGAAGAATTTGAGAAAATCCGTAATAAAAAATCTCCGCTGACTCCCAATCAACTCCAAGCTCAACTGGATAAAATCCAACAAACCCTGCAGAAAATGATGGAAAAACTTTCCCAGCAGAATCAAGCAATGCCAGATGAATTTCTCAATTTCAAGGCCTATCGAAGTTTGAACCTGGAAGAGACCTTGGCTTCGCTGGAGAAAATCAAAGATCTTGCCAGCCAAGGCAGAATGGATGAAGCTCTGGAAGAACTCAAAAAGGTTGTTGAAGACCTGAGGATGTTGGCGAACCAGTTGGATCAAGCAATTTCATCCATGGACTCCCTGGTAGATAACCAGATCCTGGAACAAATCAATGAATCCGTGATGCAACTTGAAATTATGGAGAAAAAGCAAAAAGGAGTCCTCCAGGAAACCTCGGAAATCAACCAGAAACTGCGCGCATACCAGGCCCGGCAATTTGATTCTTTGATCAAGAGTTTCTTTGATGAATTGAAAAAAGATGTGCAAGCCATCCAAAATCTTCTGGAAGAAGATACAAAGTATCTTAATGAACACAGAGCCATGATAAAGACGCGTGAATTGATGCAAGAGGAAACAAAAATCAGGCAGAAGATAAAATCCCTGAGTCAAAAAACCATCGATTCCAGCCTGAATGAAGATTTGGCAGATAACTTCAAAGCGTTGAATGAATCCCGCAGGCAATTATCCAAAACTGTCAGTGAAATGGACAACCTGCGAACCCGAAGCTTTCAAGAATTCAAGGAAAACCTTCCCCAGATTAAGAAAAAATATGAAACTTTGAAGGAGTTGACTGAGTTGAACGATTTGAACGAGTTCAACGTGCTTTTCAAAAATACCTATCCTGAAATATTCCGGTGGCAGGGAAATATGCGGACCACCCGGAACCAGAGGGAAGATATTGGCGACCGGCTAGGGCAAAACCTGAAGGAAGTCGCCCGGCTGAACGCGGAGATTTCAAAAAAACTAGGTTCTCTGAAACGCTCTATTGAAAAGAACGGCCAGTCACTCCTGACCGATAAGGAAAAAACCAAACTGGACCAACTGGCCAAGCAGGAAAAAGAAATGAGCCAGCAGGCCGAAGAGATGGGGGATTTGTTTAATAAAATGAATCAGGAAAATCCTCTGCTTCCACCCTCCCTGTCCCAAAGCATGGGTAATGCAGGAAGGAATCTTAAAAACGCCCAGAACCGGTTGAAGGCCCGGCAAGTGCAAAGGGGTGTCGACTCAGAAAACAGGGCTTTAAAATCCCTTCAGGAAGCCCGGAGGCTTTTAAACGAAATCAAAAACTCTGGCACCCAAATGTCTAATCGGGGCAACAAAGAGACCCCGCTCAGGCTGGGGACGGGAAACCGGCGGGACTCCAGGCGCGGAGGCCCCATCCGCATGCAAAAAGAACGAGTGCTTCTTCCATCCGAAGACCAATACAAAGTTCCCCGCGCTTTCCGTGAAGAAATCCTGGATGCCATGAAGAAACAAACCCCAAAAAGTTACGAACGTCTGGTTAACGAGTATTACAAGGAACTGGTGCAGTGAAAAACTACTTTCAGAAGGCCTCTAATAAATGGAAAAATAATGAGATTGCCATTCAGCGGAGAACCTCCGCAAGCGTAGCATGGCAAACGCTGACTTTCAGAGGCACCCTTAAAGTCCTATTGGCGCTTATCCTTCTCCTTTGCGGAACTGAAAAAAGTTTTGCTTCACTCCCGGTTCCCGATGAAATTTACCG
>CATMOP010000092.1 GCA_950072225.1 uncultured Nitrospina sp. | reverse complement strand
CCCCCCTCGAGTGGCGTAATTATCTATAATTTTCTTGAAAAGCGGCATCTGCATTGCCCCAAGATCCTTAAGTCTAGGTTGGGGGCACCAAACACATTTCGCGTTGCATCGATTTGTAATATCAAGGACCAGAGCTTTCGGCCATTCGGCCAGGGTGTCGGCCAGAGGCTTTACCGTCATATCAAATAAAGGAGACTCATAAGCCCGCCGGCGGAAATAATCCATTTCCAGAAAAAATGGCAGTTTTTTGATCCAGGATTTTACAACTGTTTTGGCGATAGACCACCCAAGGAACCCTTTTGCCGAGCCATGCGCCTGAAATCTTTGGAATGGACGAGGGTTGGTTTGGGTGAGACGGTTCATGGTTTCGAGGACCTTGAGGGGGTAATTTGATTACCTTATCGGGTATTCTATACCATTTATTGAGACTTTTGTTGGGATTAGGGAGGAAACTTTACCCTATATTTCATCCCGAACGGCCTGATAAATTTCTGTCATTTCTCGGGCGGATTGATCCCAGGAAAAACGCTGGCGCACCAATTCCCTTCCAGCATCTGCAAGGGTCTGAGCCCGATCGGGGTTTTCCAGTTTTTCCAGGATGGCACGGTAAAGGGCCGGGATATTGCCTGAGGGCACCAGGGTTCCTGTCACTCCATCCTCAATAAGCTCCGGAAGCGCCCCCACCCGGGTTGCAATGATGGGCAGTCCCGCCCCCATCGCTTCCGCCATGGACAACCCAAAACTCTCGACCCGGGAGGGAAAAACCCCAACAGCGCATTTGGCGGTAAATTGCTGAATGGCATCGACCTCCATCCAGCCATGGAAATTGACCCGATCCAGCACTCCCAGATCCTCTGCCTGTTTCTGGTAGGATTCGGTCATGGTGCCTTCTCCGATCAAATGAAGCCGGACTTCCGGGATTCGCCCCGCAACTTCTTTCAATGTCCGGAGAAGTTCGGAAATTCCTTTTTCGTCTTCCATCCGCCCCCACAATACCAGATCCCTGGAACCCTCTGCCTGCCTTTTCACTTCGAACCAGGTGGAATCTATTCCTGGAGCAACCACCATTACCTTTTTTCCTTTTTTCTTTCTCAACCCTTTGAGAACCAGTATTTTTGAAAACTCGCTGAAGGTGATGACCCGGGAAGCGTTGAAAGCTGAGGAACGTAACAAATAATTGTTGATGGTTTTTAAAAAAGACCATGGGCGCAACATCCCGCGAATCATCCCGGTTTCCGGGATCATACAAGAGTGGTTGGTAAACAGGTAGCCGGCCTTGAAAGTCCGGGCAATACCGCTGGCAAAAAATGCCTCTTCGGCATTGCCATGCAAAATATCGAAACGTTCCCATTTCATCAGGCGTTTCATGGCACGGTAATAGGAAAAAATGTCCAGGTTCAGCGTGGCGCAGTGAAAATGGGAGGTCCAATGTACGGTATAAGGGGTTTTTGCTGAAATCTTCTCGCCGGGACTTTTAGAATAAAGCGCATGAACCTCATGCCCCATTCTCTGTAAAGCACAGGCAAGATGATGCACGGCAATCTGCCCCCCACCCGCAAACTCAGACCAGGGAGAAGAATAAATGGTAAGGCAAATTTTCATTCCACAACCATGGGGTCAAAAGATCAATGCCAGATTAAGGAAAAGGAGTCCCTTAGATTCTGGATTTGAGTTTCCAGCTTTGAAGATTATAAGGGAAATACCCAAACAATTTGTTTTTTATTATTTTTCAGAGGAATTCAAAAAGGGAGACTATTGCCATTACATGAATTGGGATCATGTGCGGGTCCGACCATTGATTTTTTTTGAAGTTATCGGCCCCCTGATTTTGTCCTAAATTCCGTTTGTATGACAATATTCCCTTCTTTAACGATAACAAGAAATTTGTTGATTGGTGCTTTTTAATTTTTTTGGCACCTGCCATTTGCCACCCACATTGGTGGGTGGTGCCGAAGAGAAGACTCGAACTTCCACACCCTTTCGGGCACATGAACCTGAATCATGCGCGTCTACCAATTCCGCCACTTCGGCATATCTTTTCACTCTACTGCGAGCCCTTGTTGAAGGGCGTATTATAACAAATTCCCCTGGAATTAAAATGCCCATTGAATCGGGGGCATCTCTAAAGAGTCACTTGTTGGCGATTTCTGTGTGTTCCAACCCCACCCCGGCTTCCTCTTCCGCTTTCATCAAAGACTGCATCGACATATGGTCTTTAAAAATAAAAAACAGCCCTCCACCAATTAAAACTATGAAGCTTGCCGCCCAGGCAACCATACCAAAGCTGGCGGCTTTCACCTCGGCTTCGCCCATGATTTCATGCAGGGCTATCAAAACTCCCGCATTGAAAGATCCTAAAAAACCAGGGGTAGGAAGTATTGTTATAAGAACACAAACCATAACGGTTAAAAGCAATACGGAATCCAAGGATTTATTTTGCAGATCAAACGCAAAATAAAAGGGGTAGTAGGTTGCGACAAATAATGCCCATAACACTAAAGATAATAAAATGATCTGCGCTAGAGCGCCTGGGTCCTTAATTATTTTGCACCCCAGGGCAAACTCCCCGACCATGAATAAAATCTTGTCCTTCCATTTATCCGGAAGAGATTTTACCAGCCAACCTATACAGGATTTAACTTGCTCCTCTTTGTAAGCCAAAGAAAACATAAAGCAAAGCAGACCCATGACCAGTATTGCGCAAAACCTGCCAAACCCTATCAACATGGTTTGAACAGATACCCCAGAAAAGGTCAGTTGCGGGTCAAACATTTCTACATTGACCACAAAGACCCATACAAACAGGATCAGCAAGCAAACCAAATCAAACAAGCGCTCCACAATTATGGTGGAAAAGGCGCCCGCAAAAGTAATGCCGTGCTTTTTCCCTACCAGATAAGCACGAAGGAATTCCCCTGCGCGTGCAGGAAGGATGTTTCCCATAAAACCGATCATCAGAGGCGCATAAATTTCCTTAACAGGAATTTGTTTAAACGGGCGCAGTAGAATTTGCCAACGATAAGCACGGACCACATAGGTCAAAATAATTATTCCAAACGCCGGCAGAATATAAACCAACTCCACTTCTTTAAAAGAAGCGATCAATTCATCTAACGAAATGTTGCGCAAGGTGTAATAAAGTGCTCCCGCTGCAATGGCGAGACCGATCAACAACTGACGAGCTTTTTTCAAGTTTTCTTCTCCAGCAGTATCTTCTTTGTTTTTTCAATATCCTGATTAATCTGAGCGACCAGATCGTCAGCGGACTTGAACTCTATTTCACTGCGAATGCGCGCCACAAACTGAACTTCAATTTCCTGATGGTAGATCACCTGACTAAAATTAAAAATATGCACCTCCACACTTAACCGATCGCGATGGAAAGTTGGATTAAACCCGATATTAGCAACCGCATCATAAGACTTGTTTTTATACACAACCCGAACCGCATACACTCCCGTGCCCGGTATCTGGACCTTGCTGGTATCAATATTGGCGGTCGGGAATCCGATAGCCTGCCCGGTTTTATAACCGGAAATAACCGGACCCAATATAGAATAATCCCGGTCCAGGAACTGGCTCGCCATTTCTACCTGCCCGGCCTCTATAAGTTCCCGCACATGGGAACTGCTAACAGTAAGGTCGTTGAGCTTGAAGGGTTCCACCACGTGGACCTGAAAGCCAAATTCCTCTCCCATTTTTTTGAGATAAGGAATCGTCCCTTCCCTTCCTCGGCCAAAGGCGTAGTCGAAGCCCACTACAATCTCTTTAACTCCTATTTTTTCAAAAAGAATGTTTTTGGAAAAATCACGGGGCCGCTGGTCGGCGAATTGTCGGGTGAAATCAGCGCAAATGACCAGGTTGATTCCGAAGGATTCAATCAATTCCATCTTTTTATGGAAATGGGTCAGTAAGGGGGGTACTTTTTCCGGTGCAATGATCTTTAATGGATGTGGCTCGAAGGTGAACGCAATGGACGTACCCTCATGTGCCAAAGCCAACTCCGCCGTTTTGCGGAACAGGGTCTGATGGCCTACATGTACTCCGTCAAAATTGCCAATCGCCATCACAGGATAGGGAATGGGACCGGTTATATTTTTTGTTCCTCTAATAATTCTCATAAAACTGACCTTATACTACCTCAAACCTCTTATTATTCAAGGTCGGCGGAAAATAACCCGGGGGAATTCTGTATCTAACCTGATGACAATTGCCCCTTTAATCTGTTAGAATAGTTTTTATCGGAACAATATGGAGTTTTTGAATGTTTGATGTCGGATTTTTTGAGCTGATGATTTTAATGGGTATCGCCGTTGTGGTGATTGGCCCGCAAAACCTTCCCAAACTCGCAAAAGCCATTGGTAAAGGTTGGGGCGAGTTTCAAACCACTTTCAGCGGCCTGAAACAAGAGCTCATGGATGAGGCGGAAGGAATCAAACAAACCGTCAACATCGACGCGCTGGAACAGGATATTAGTGCCGCCACAAAAGTTGACGTGGATGTCAACCTTTCCGCAATCGAACTGGATATTGCCGGCGACCTGAGAAAAAAAGACGACTAGGCCCGGCGAGCCGCCGCCAGCATGATGCTGGGCTCAGTGAGCAATAGCTTTCATTGGCGAAAAACCTTTCTTCTCGGCTCAAAAAGCTCTTGCTAATTCCCTCCCGGGGTATTCAATGATAAGTTCCGTAACGTTTCACCCTTTCTTTTCCCATTTTTCTCCCGCTTTATTTGTTGCCGGATTAGCCCTGCTTTTTTTGGCCCACAAAAAAAATGATGAAAAATTAAAAGCCGCAGGAGCTTTTAATTTAAGTTTGGGTCTTTTAGCTTCTGTGGTTGCCGATTTTTCCGGCATGGTCTCCGTTGATATTAACTTGCGTACTGTTGTCGAAGTTGAAGGGCACCAGGGCTATTCCTTCCTGTTTACCATCCTTTACGGATTCTCTGCCGGCTACGCTTACACCAACACCTTCTCCAGAACCGCGTTAGGATATTACATAGCTGGACTTCTGGTAATGTGCCTTTGCCTATTTTCCGGTTACCAACTGGTTTTTTAGCAGAAAATTTCCGGTTCTCCTGCCTGGACATGGAGATACGTGGGGTATGTTCTAGTGTGTTGAAACTCCGAAGCGATGAACCAGTTCCCCACCGAAGTAACCGGTAGTGAGAACACAAACCCCTCCCGTAGCGATGATCAGGAAATACAAAATCCTTCCCCAGGGTTTGCGGAGGTAACGAGAAACGAGCATTGCTGAAATAAACACTCCGGCAGTGGTAAACGCAAACTTCAAGTGGGTGGCTAGAAAGTCCCTGAACTTTTCCGTGTTTTCCAAGCTGATCATTCCCAGAAACCCCACCAGCAGAACCGGGAACAAACACAAGAATCCTAAACGGATGTTGAACCGGCCTGCGGTTTCTACCACCTCATCGTTCCGAAGGGCTCCATAAATCTCAAACACTGCTCCACTGATTAACAAGCCCATGGGAAAGTGAACGATCAAGGGATGAAGTTTGGCAAAGAAAACCATTTACAAAATTAAATTCTTATTGGGAGTTTTCGGCGACGGTCCATTTCAGCCAGGATTATGCCAGCCGCGACCGATACGTTGAGGGATTGCAGGGAACCTTTTCCGGGAACCCGGACTAGAGTATCGCACCGTTGTTTGACCCGGCTGGAAAGGCCCTCCTGTTCATTTCCCATTACCACCACTGCGGGGAACCTTATTTTAGCGTTAAAAAGAGGTTCTTTCGAATTGAGATCAGCCCCCAGCACAAACCAGCCCTGCTCCCTGCAATCCCTCAATGAGGAAGAAAGATCAGTGCTGGTAAATATGTGAACTGTTTCAAGTCCTCCTTCCGCCATTCTCGCGGCGGAAGAGGGGATAACCGAAACTTTTCCGTTGCCGGGAACCATCAAACCCTCCACGCCAAAAAATGCACAGGTCCGCAAAATCGCTCCCTGGTTATGTGGGTTATCAATTCCGTCTAACGCCACCACAAGGCCCTTGTCGGGCATTGTTCCACGGATCAGTCGATGCACGGATTCTGGCAGGAGGGGCCGGACTACCATCACCACTCCCTCATGATGAACGCCCGAGGCAACCTTGTCGAGGGATTCCTGATCCAGCTGGCGGTAGGGGATTTTATTTTCTCCGCAAAAGGCCTTGACCTCTTTTAACTGGGCAGATCGGGCACGGCTGAAAAACAAACGCAAGAGACTTTCCGGCCTTGCCTTAAACGCGCTCATGCAGGCGTTCCAGCCATAGAGGGTGAACTCTTCCTCCTTCTTATATTGCTTACGCACCCGGTCGGGACGCGTTTTTTTAAAACCTGTAGTTTTCTGATTCAACCATTTTTCCTCTAAAAAATTTTTACTCCCTACCTCGCCCAGAGAACCTCCGGGGGTAACTGGCAAAAGCTTTATTTGGCGATTAAAGATTCATCTCGGCTCAAAGAGCGATTGCTAGCTGGCCCCACGCCGAGTGGTCAGCCATGACCGCCCATCATGAACACCTCATTATCTTCAAAGCAGGGGGAGGGAAGGTGCGTGACCTGGCTGAAAAAGTTTTCAGCCTGTTGCATGACCTCTGCAGCCGAATAGCACTCAAACATGTTTTTGCGGAACTTCGCCGCACCAGGATAGCCGAACGCCAGCCAGGAAGAATATTTTCGCAACAAAATAAGAGTGAACCGGGCATCGTAATTTTCGCGCAATCCACTCAAATAGCGGTTGAGAAGTTGGATGCCCGAACGCCGGGCATCCACACCAGCACATTCTTTAAATATCCAGGGATTTCGTAAAGCCCCGCGACCGATCATTACCGCATCCACTCCGGTTTCATACAATCTTTGTTTTGCCTGATCGGCGTTGCGGATATCTCCATTACCGATAATCGGCAGTTTTGCCCTGCTTTTGACTTCGGCAATGAGATTCCAGTCCGCCTTGCCCTCATAACCCTGGGCTCGGGTCCGTCCATGAATAGCCACCCACTCGCAACCCGATTGGTAAGCCGCCTGAACACATTCATGAATGGTCAGTTCATTTTCGTTCCAACCTGTTCTCATCTTGACGGTGAGAGGCAGGCGAATCCCTTTTTTAATAGTGGTAAGGAATGTTTCCAAATAAGCCGGGTCACGCATCAATGCTGCCCCGCATCCTTTTTTTACCACTTTTTTTACCGGACAACCCAAATTAATATCTACAAAATCCGCTCCCGTCTCTTCCACCACGCTCACCGCCTGGACAATGTCCTCGGGAGATTCGCCAAAAAGCTGAATTCCCACAATCGTTCCGGGACTTTTATGAATGCGCATCATTTTCCGGGTCTTCTCGGAATTATAAAAAAGTCCTTTCGCCGATACCAGTTCTGAAATCAAGACACCCGCCTGCATTTCATCCATCAGTTGGCGAAAACAAACATCGGTGATTCCCGCCATAGGAGCCAGCCAAAACG
>CATMOP010000091.1 GCA_950072225.1 uncultured Nitrospina sp. | reverse complement strand
CCCGCGCGCTGTTCACCACATCGCGCAGGGCCTTTCTAACCTGTTCCAAATGATCCGGGTCCACCCCAATTTGACCAACTATTTCCGGGAAAAATTCTTTTTGAATTTGTCCCTTGGGTCCTTCAATACGCTTTACCAGATAGGGTTTTAGCAGTATGCCTCCATTAGCCACGGCGGCCATCAAAATTACCTGTTGTATTGGGGTCACGAGGTTAAAACCTTGGCCAATGGATGCGGAAATAGTTTCACCCAACTGCCAGGGCTCATTTTTGTTCAACAATTTCCACTGGGTGGTAGGGACCAACCCCTTTTTCTCCTGGCTCAAACCCAGGCGGGTGGGCCTGCCCAGTCCAGAACGTTTTGCGTATTTGGCAATCGTATCAATGCCTAAGCGATGTCCAATAGTATAAAAATAAACATCACAGGACTGCACCAGCGCATCATGCAAATTCATGAAACCATGCCCGGATTTTTTCCAGCACCGATACAGGCCCCTGCCCAACTTGAAATGTCCCGGACAAAAGATGGATGTATCCGGTTTAATCACTCCTTCTCCAAGACCTGCGATTGCTGTCACGATTTTGTAGGTAGAGCCGGGCGGATATTGACCATGAATAGACCTGTTTTGTAGTGGGTGCCACTCGTCAGTCACCAGAGCCTTCCAGTTCTGGGATGAAATTCCCGCCGCAAACTTATTGGGATCAAATGAGGGTTTACTGGTGATAGCAATGATCTCCCCCGTCTGCACCTTCATTACCACTACAGAACCATTCATATTCTGTTCCGCAGTCCCGGTCATTAATTTTTCCAATTTCTCTTGTATCTTCACATCCAGGGTAAGAATCAGATTGTTTCCGCTTTCTGGAGGTAGTTTTCGTAATGTTTTAAGCTCCCTACCAGAAACATCCACCTCGACTTCCTTGTAGCCCTTCTTGCCACGCAAAAGAGATTCATAAATATTTTCCAGGCCGTTTTTACCAACAAAGTCCCCTTGCCTATAAGTTGGATCTTTACGGCTTTCCAACCTTGCCTTGGAGATTTCACCTAGATAGCCCAGCGTGTGTGATGCTAAATTATTGAACACATAATTTCTTAAAGGCTCGGCCCTGATGCGTATTCCGGGAAGACTCATATTATTCTCTTCTACAAAAGCCACTTCTTCCCGAGGGATGTCCCCCTTTATTAAAACTTCCTGGAAGGATTTTGTCTGTGCCATTTTCTTTTTTAGTTTTTCCCGATCAAAGGAAATCCTTTGGGAAAGTTTGTCCAGAGAAGAATCCAGATCCCGAGCATCTTCAGGAGTTAAATACAAATTGAAAGCAGGCCGAATGCTGACTAAAGTCTCACCGTTCCGATCCTTGATCATTCCCCGGTTTGCAGGCAGGGTCACCATTCGAACCCGGTTGTTCTCGGAGAGTCCTGTCAGGTATTGCCACTTTAAAATCTGCAAATACCAGATACGCATCCACAAGCAAAGGAAAGAAACCACAACAAGGATGGCAAAAATCCGTATCTTCTTTTTAATCGCATCACTGGTATCCGTGCCGTAACCAAACAGGATCATTCAATTATCCCCGTATAAGGATTGCGTTTATTCGATTTTAACCAGCTGTTAATTTTATCCAATACTATAAACATAAAGGGACCTATCAATGCATTATAAATACTGTAAACGGGCAACGACTGATACAAAAAGCTGGAAGCGACCTCCCCTTTCAGGATTGTTCCCATGGAGAAATAAAATACAAGACCATCAAAAATCGAAGAAAGAACGAGAACTATCCCTATGGGAATCATGCCTTCAACAAAAAAATTATCCTTCAGGGTGGAAAAAAAATAACCAATCAGGCTTTTCGAGAGCGTGTTCACTCCCAGCAATCTTCCTGAAAGGCTGTCTTGGATAAGTCCTATGGTAGCCCCGGCTCCGATCCCGCCTGCCCGGGAATATCGGACGGAACAATATACCACCCAAATCAGGGCCAGATCCGGGGTAACACCACCAAAAGAAAAAAGTTCCAGCCAAGTGGTCTGGGCGGAAAGCAAAAAAATCACAATGAGTGCCTGCGCAAAATAAAACATAAACAAACCTAAGACAGAAGAACTAGAACCTCTTCCAGGCGCGACAAATTTGAACTGGGAACCAAAGTAATATCCTGAAACAGGCCCTGTTTCTTCATGGAAACCTGTGAGACTTTTCCAATGATCAAACCTTTTGGAAAAATTCCACCCAGTCCCGAGGAAAGCACATGGTCTCCCACCTTGACATCTGCCGTGTTGGGAACAAATTTCAATTTACACTCATCTTCACCCACCCCCACAACAACTCCCGATATACGACTTTCCTGAAACAAGGCATCTACCGCGCTACGACCATCAACAATCAAAAGAACTTTGGAAGTGTTGGGGCCAGCATGGATCACCTGACCGATCACTCCGGAATCGGTAACCACGGCAAGGTGATTCCGTATTCCGTTCTGCGTTCCCTTATTAATAACTACCACCTTTGACCATTGGGTGGCATCCCTGCCAATGACTAAGGCCACCACGGCCTTCTTCTCCCAATCCTTCTCATAAGCCATGAGTTTGGAGAGGCGCTTTGTGCTGGCGAGATGCTCAATGAGTTTGTTTTTTTCGCTTTTGAGCCGCTGTTCTTCAAGCTTTAGCTGATCATTTTCCCTGGCTCCATCAACAAGGAAAGAATAATGATTTATTCCGTCGGAGACAGACTGGATGGTATGGGTAAAAATTTTCTGGAATGGGGAAAGAATGACTCCTACTATGGAATCCAGAAAATGGATGCCTTTTTCCTGTTTGACGTTCAAGGTCATCAAAGCCAGGGAAAACAGCAGAATGGTGGAAACCAAAATAATATTTTTTTTGCTTTTAAATCCCTTTATGGGCACCGTTAGAGAGCGATCTTTCTCAGCAGTTTAGGATCATTCAACACTTTTCCCGCACCCAAAGCAACTGCTGAAAGAGGATCGACAGCAAGGGTTATAGGCAGGCCGGTTGCTTCCTTTAATAGAGTATCCAATCCTCTAATCAGCGAACCGCCGCCGGCCAGCACCACCCCTTTGTCCACAATATCCGCCGCAAGTTCGGGAGGTGTGCGTTCTAAAGCAATCTTTACCGCTTCGACAATAGTACCGAAGGTTTCGGTTAGGGCTTCCCGGACTTCTTCATCCGAGAGTAGCAGGGTTTTAGGAATTCCTGCAACAAGATCTCTACCCTTGACTTCCATGGTCATTCTTTTTTTCAAGGGATAAGCGGAACCAATTTGAATTTTCACTTCTTCGGCAGTCCGCTCACCGATCAGAAGATTATATTTCTTTTTGACATAGTGGACGATGGCTTCATCCATTTCATCCCCGGCAATACGAACTGATTTGCTAAATACAATTCCGGACATGGAAATAATCGCCACCTCTGTAGTCCCGCCGCCGATATCGATGATCATGTTTCCTGTGGGTTCCTGTACAGGGAGATCCACTCCAATAGCAGCCGCCATCGGTTCCTCAATCAGGAACACCTCTCTCGCGCCAGCTGACTCAGCGGAATCCCTTACCGCCCGTTTTTCTACCTGGGTAATTCCGGAAGGAACCGCAATGACAACCCGCGGGCGCACTAATACTTTGCGATTATTATGAACCTTGCGGATAAAATTACGGATCATCAATTCCGTAACTTCAAAATGGGCGATCACCCCATCCTTCATCGGGCGAATTGCAGTGATGCTACCGGGCGCGCGGCCCAACATTTGCTTGGCTTCTTCACCGACGGCCTGCACCTCTTTGGTGTGGGTGTTTATCGCCACCACCGAGGGTTCGCGTAAAACAATCCCCTGACCCTTTACGTGTACCAGAGTATTCGCCGTCCCCAAATCAATTGCCAAATCGTTGGAGAACAAATCCCAGAAAAAATTAAACACCTAGACCCTCTCTTATCTTGTTTTTATGGATTCCAATGGATTCCAAAAAATTACGTAACTATTTGTTTTTTCACAACTTTCTTTATAACAAGGGGGCGTTTAAAATGCAAGACAAATCCCGGCATGTAATCGCCAGCACGTCCAGGGCACAACCGCATGGTGCCTCGAAAAAACAGCTGGTTCTCTAGGAGCTTCGCTGGCCGTTTATTAATAATGGCTTGCGATTCGCTTGTGCGTTTTATAGTATAGAGGCTTTCTTTTAACCGGAACTGAGAGTAATACCTATGTTGAGTACAATTCGAGAACATGCTGATTCTTGGATGATTAAAAGCATCCTATGGCTGATCATAATAGCTTTTGTTGGAACCATTTTCTATTCATGGGGAATGGGCGGCGCTTCCGGTTCCGCAGGTGGAGCCATAGCAACGGTTGCAGGGGAAAAAATTTACCAACAGGAATATGAACGCACTTTCAATAATCTAGTGGATTTTTACCGACAACAATTCAGGAACCAGTTTACTAACGAAATGATCAAGAAACTCGGTTTAAAAACCCAGGCCCTTGAAGCTTTGATCCAGAAAAAATTATTGTTACTAGAAGCTGAGAAACAAAACTTGAGAGTCAGCGATGCGGAACTGATTTCCCATATCAGAAGTTTGCCAGTGTTCCAAAATAATAAAAAGTTCAGCAAAAAGTCCTATGACAGTTATCTTCAGTCTCAACGGACCTCTCCCCGCGATTTTGAAGAAAATCAGCGCCAAAGCCTAATTTTAGACAAGCTGGAGAAACTGTTTCGCACCAGTTCCAAAGTTTCGCAAGGTGAAATCCGTGAAGCCTTCACCAATAAAGAGGAGAAAGCCAAACTGGACTATGTGCGGTTCAATAGCGATCACTTCCAGGTCGAAAAAAGTTTTACCGATCAGGAACTCAATGATTTTTTTCAAGCCAACAAAAAACAGTTTGAGATACCGCCGCAAATCCGAGTTGAATATGTAAAATTAGAGCCCAAGACCTATCTTTCGCAAATCGAACCTCGAGATGAAGACATTGAGGATTATTACCAGACCAAGATCGCTGATTTTCGCGTTAAGAAAAATTACCGCGCAAGCCACGTACTCGTCCATATAAAATTAACAGAAGTTGAGGGAGATGCTTCTCCTGAAGAAAAACAGAAACAGGCTGAGGATAAAGCGAAAGCCCGGGCCACAGAGCTTCGGGATAAAATTAAAGCAGGTGCAGACTTCGGAGAGATTGCGAAAAAATATTCCGATGATCCCGGCTCGGGTCCCCAAGGAGGAAGCTTGGGACAGTTCCCCAAAGGGACCATGGTCTCCGCCTTTGAGACCACTCTCGACAAGTTGGAAATCAATGAAATCAGCGAACCCGTTTTAACTCCCTTTGGCTACCACATCATCAGATTGGAGAGCCGGATAGAAGGGCGAATTAAACCGCTGGAGGCGGTCCGAGAAGAAGTTATCCAATCCCTAAAAGAAATCAAGGCTCGGCAAAGGGTCAGAAGAACCGTAAAACACATTCATCAGGAAACAGAAAAAGACGGCAACCTGAAACCAGCCGCTGAAAAGAACCAGGCTCAGACAAATGTTACCGAATTTTTCTCCAGAGAAAACCACAATCTCCTGGAAATTGGTGACCAGCCTCAATTCTACAACACGGCTTTCAGCCTGGAAGAAAATAAGGTCAGCCAACCTATACATACTCAGGAAGCATCTTTTATTTTAAAAGTCACGAGCAATAAACAAGCCTATATTCCAAAGTTGGAGGAAGTCAGAAAAACTGTTGAACCGGCACTGACCGAACGGGTCAATCAGGAGTATACCTCGTTAAAGTTCAAGGAACTGGAACAAAAACTTTCGCTAGGAAAGGACTTGGGAAAAGCCATTCAGGGACTGGATTTGAGTATCCGGCATACACCCTCCTTCAGTAGGGTGGACTCCATTCCGGGAATTGGGAATATCAAAGAAATTAAGGAAAAAACTTTCGCGATGAATGTGGGAGATATTTCCTCTACGAAAGTGAGAAACCGCTTCTACCTGTTTAAATTAGTGGAAAAAGAAGAAGCAGGGGAACCTAATAAAGAGCAAGTCCAAGAAATTATCCAACAGCTCAAACGGGAAAAAAGCATCCAAATGTTTCAAGAGTGGGTGGAAAACTTAAAAATCCGGGCAGAAATCATGATCGACAAGGACTTGATATAAATTCCGGTTTACATCGTTTTTTTTATATAGCCCGGTGAGTCTGTAAGAGTTGAACATGACTCTCGGTTTACAACGTTTTCTTATACAGCCGGTGAATTGCCAGAATTTTATTTATCAATGATTCGATGTCTTCAGCAATTACCCTAATCATCTCTTCCTTACGTATGCCTCCCAGATCATAAATGATATCCGGTACCGAACCGTAGTCCATAAGGGCTTTTTGAGTTCCCCATTCTAGGGAAGACCCTTCCCGAATTCTTATATTTTTGGGTTCCAGGGACCTGTCAAAGGAAGCGATCTTGAACCGGAGGCGTTGGCAGATAATCAGTAGTGTGTCCGTATATTTGATATTCATGACGGCGCGTTTTTCCGGATCATGGCGCATGAGCGTCAAAACAATATTGGCCACATGCCGGGAACCACCAAACGCAGGTTCTGCGCCGGTGAATATATCTTCCCCATTTTTGATCATGCGTCCGGGAATGGCGAGAACATCTCCATGGTTTTTGGCATTGCTAAGAGCCAATCCGATATTGGTTTGAACCTCAGGAATCAATTGCCCGATTCTTTCTTCCCGGAATACACGGATCGCCCGTTTCATTTCCTCCACAGCCAGCGCTTTTTCCCTTTCCCGGTAAAGCGCGGATAATGGCTCAACACTGGCCTTGCCTTTTCCAGAAATCACTTCCCCAAGAATTGCCTGCCCTATAAATTCCTTGGCCGCTTTTACCGCCGGCAAAGTCTGCCAGCCTAAAGCCAGGCCAGCAGTAATCGCTGATGAAAAAACACACCCTGTTCCATGGGGGTCCGATTTCGACAACCGCTCTGAGCTTAAAATCTCCATACCCGTATTATCCAGAAACAGATCCTCCGGTTTTCCTTTCAAGTGCCCCCCCGTCAGCACCACCGCACGCACTCCGGTTTTAAGAATTTCTCGGGCCGCACGTTTTCTATCTGCGGGCCGGCGAATTTTTATTCCAGACAAAATTTCTGCTTCCCTGATATTCGGGGTCACAAGATACGCCAAGGGGAGCAAGCGCTTCTTCATCATCTCAACCCCGGATAGGGTAAGGAGTTTTTTACCGGAAGTGGAAAAAATAACGGGATCGACAACCAGTTTTTTAACCCTGTAACGTTTGAGCAGGGAAGCGACCCGATCGACAATTTGTTCATTGCCCAGCATACCTGTTTTCACCGCTTGGCATTTATCATCTTCAAAAATAGATTTAAGCTGGCTCTCCACAACCCCAACCGGCAAATCATCCACCGCCTGGACCCCCAGGGTATTCTGAGATGTAATGGAGGTGATCACTGTTTTTCCAAACACCCCACAGGCAGAAAA
>CATMOP010000090.1 GCA_950072225.1 uncultured Nitrospina sp. | reverse complement strand
AATCAACTTTTGAAGATAATCGACCTCGCGTAAATCCTCCTCTTCATCTTCACCTTCAGCCAGTTCCTTGGTGGCTTTTTCCTTTTCTTTTTGAAGTTCGAGTTTGATCTTTTCCAACTCGCTCAAATCCGCAAGGTGGTCGACCTCCTTTTCTTCATTGGCAGTTTCATCGGACGAGCCTTCCGGCCCGGGGCTTTGTTTGGTTTCCGTATCCTGTTCGCTCAACGCAAATCTCCTTCCTAACAAGGGTAAAACATTAAACCAATATTTTTAAAAGGGCTCTGGGAATTGACCCTAAGTATAATCCTTTTCCCTGGAAAGTGTCAACTGCTAGCCGCCGAACAGCGGCCGGTGGCTACTGCAATAGCTCTATTTGGCTAGCAAAGAGTTATCTCGACTTATTGAGCCATTGTAGCCCTACGGGGCATGAAGGCTGAGGAAGAATACCACGCTACTTGCCTGCCTCGCTAGAGGCCATTGACAGGTCTGGTCTGGAGGTATACTCTTTTTCTATAACACATGTTTTACGCAGGACTAACCGTTTCCACCGGGAGAGCTCGTCTCCCGCTTGGAGCATGAAAGGGTTTCCCGGGGAATAATTATGAAAACCGCCCTCCTGTTTCCGCCGCAGTGGTATCCCAGCCAGCCCTATCTTGCCCTGCCTACCTTGAAAGCCCATCTTGAATCAAAAGGCCATGAGGTAGACCAGTTCGATTTCAATATAGAAAGCTATGAGATTTTTCTGTCCCGGGGATATCTGGATCACTGCGTTGAAACCGTGCAGAAGCGATTGTCCCTTCCTGCTTATACAAGTGAAGAGCAGGAAGTCAAAGCCGTGTACCGGGATATTTTGTCAGATAAGGCTTTTCTCGACTCCATCCTGAACGAAGTGGAAGACGCCAAAAATGTTCTGCGGGACGAAGAACGTTTTTTCCAGTTTGAGACTTATAAAAAAGCCTACACCACGTTAAAAATGGCGATGAAGCTCATTTCCTACGCTCACTATCCCAGTCGGTTGGATCTGGACTCCTTTTTCATGATGGGCAACCCGGAAGAGAACCTTTCAGGAATTCTCTCGGCAACGGCCGACCCGATTAGGAACCCGTTCATCCGGATGTATGAAGACTATCTGCTCGGAAATGTGGCATGGGACGATTACGGACTGGTAGGCTTATCCATCATTCACATCGGACAGGTTATACCCGGCCTGACCCTCGCGCGTATTTTGCGCAAACGGTTTGGGCACCTGCACATCGTTATCGGTGGAAGCGTATTCAACCGCCATGCCGATCTGCTGGACAACAAGCAGGCCCTGTTTGAGGAGTTTTTTCACAGCGTCATCATCTCGGAAGGGGAAAAACCTTTGGAAGAGCTGGTCACCCATCTCAAGACCGGCGAATCTCTGGCAACCGTTCCCAACCTGATTTATATGGGCGGGGAAAAGGTTGTTCACAACCCCAAAGTAGAAGCCCTGTCTTATGAGCAGTTGGTTTGCCCCACCTTTGACCAATTGCCGCTGGAAAAATATTTGATGCCTTATCCCGTTTTGCCCTATATGTCCAGCCGGGGTTGTTATTGGGGAAAATGTACTTTCTGCACACATAGCTTTATCTATGACTCCTATTACCGCAAAGCAAATGAAGTTCGGGTGGCGGAAGAACTGGACCATCTCTCGCAAAAATATAAAACCAAATATTTCACATTTTCCGATGAAGCTATTTCCCCAAATGCTTTCAACCGCATGTCCCGGGAAATCCTGAAAAAGGGCGTGGAAATACGTTCACTTGGAATGCTCAAGTTCGAATCGGGAGATAAGGAATCCCCCGAATTATTTGAAGACGTTTACCGGGCAGGATTTCTCATGCTGTTTTTCGGGCTGGAAAGCGCCAACGACCGCATCCTTTCCATCATCGACAAGGGTTGCGATCAGAACACAGAAAGGAGCGTGCTGAAAAACAGTTCCGTTGCAGGCATCTGGAACCATCTCTACCTGTTTTTCGGATTTCCCACTGAAGAACGCGAGGAAGCGGAAGACACCATTCGCTTTACCGTGGAAAACTCGCAAACCGGTACCGGCACTATCCATTCTGTAGGCCAGTCCATTTTCGCGCTGGAAAAGGATTCCGCCATCTACCATAATCCGGGCAAATACAAAATTGACCGCATCCTTCATGATCCCGACCGGGATATGGCAATTGTGTTTGATTTCGAGATAAAAGCGGGAATGGACCGGGAAGAAGTGATGGACGTCTACGAACATTTCGACACGGTGATAGAAGAAAACTTCCCCTCCCGCAAAATCTGGAATTATCTTTCGCGCGAGCACTTTCTGCTTTACCTCGACCGGTTCGGAAAAGAAGAAATCCTCAACATGGCCCGCACTACAGTCGCCCCTTAGCAGGGGAGGCAATTGGGCGAGAGCTTGTCAAGCCGAGATGACTCTTTGCTCGCCAACAAAAGCTATTGCTAGTTGGCCTCACGCCCAGTGGCCCCTTAGTTACCCGTCCGGGGCATGCGTGATATCTCTTCATTTAAATCTTTACCCGTTCCGGGCATGAAAGCAATGGTTGAATACCACGTGCTAATTGCCACCGCCACGTTGCCTCCCCTGCAAAGGGACGGTTGACAGTTAGCGGGCAATCGCCTAGAATTTGAACAACCTATTAAAGAATATCAAACTAAATCGCAAACCTTTTTGAGAGGGTAATCCTGATATGGGCCAGGCAGATAAACCAACAGACTGGATCACAATGAAAATCGAACCGGAGATCTTTGAGGAACTGGGTGTCCGCGATCCTGAAGAAACCAAGCGTGAGATGGCAATTTCTAAAAAGACTCGTCAGATACGTAAAGAGTTAAAATCCGACCCCGACAATCAGGAACTTCTGCTGGAACTGGCCACCTTAATGATTGATGGTTGCGCTTATGATGAAGCCATTAAACAACTCATAACCCTGCGCAACAAAAACCCCAAAAATCCCCGCGTCTACAAACTGCTTGGCACTGCATACGTGCTGTTCAATCATGAAGAAGAAGCCCTGATTGAAATGAACCGGGCCCGCGAACTGGCCCCCGACGATGTGGAAATCTATTTTAATCTTGGTGGCCTCTATTTGCTCCGGGACATGTTCACCAGCGCGATGGATTCCTTTGAAAAAGTTATTGAACTGGATCCTACAGACACGATGGCCTATGCCAACCTTGCCGCGGCTTATGACATGCTCAAACTCTATGACAAATCAATCATCTCACTCAGAAAAGTATTGATGTTCAACCCGGAAGACAAGGAACTCCGTGCAGCACTGTCCAACGCTTATTTTAACGCTGAACGCTATGAGGAAGCCATTGATGCCGCCCAGGTCGTAGTGGAAATTGACGACAAGGACCCGCAAGCTTTTTGCAACCTGGGCAATTGCTATTCTGTTCTCAGTATGGTGGACGATGCCATCGGCGCATTCAAACAAGCCAGCGAATTGGCGCCGGACTATTCATTGCCCCACACCAATCTGGGAACCCTTTATGCCAATATGGGGAGGCCTGAAACCGCTCTCAAAGAGTTTAAATTGGCAGTGGGCATGAATCCGCAGGACACGGCGGCCTGGCTGAATCTATATAATTGCTATAAAGAAGTCGGATTGATGGAAGACTCGCAGAACGCTTACAGGAAGTATGAAGCATTGATGGAAGCACCCGCGCTTGCTTCGACCGGGGCAACGGAAGGAGAGAACCCGTCAAATATCCCGGGTGGGGTTTCCCAAACCGGCGGATACGCTGGCGGTGGAGACATGGATGGAAACGCGCCCGGCATGGAAGCTTTGACCGACGAAGAACCAGGTACTTCTTAATTCCCACTAGAAGGTTTTATTCCATTTGACTCGTTTTTTGAAATAACATTTTATCAAGATACCCCGTACACTGGCGGCGGGGTTTTTCATTTTTTATCATGACCCATCCTCCCCAAAACCTGATCGCACTTGGGGATTTTAAACCTTCCGATTTTTGGCAGACCCATATCAATTCCATTTTCTATGGAATCAAGGGACCACAAATTCATAACCATTTTCAAACCTATGTGAGCCTGGACCATCGCTTGGCCCATGCACTCGCCAATGATTTTTATGCCAAAGCCCGAGGTCATCATCCTGAAAATGATATCTGGACCCTGCAGGAGTGGGGGGTGGGCAATGGCAACCTGGCCGCGTGTTTTCTCAGCCACCTACGTGAAATAGATAACGGGAACGAGGTTTATCCATTTGTCCACTACATCCTCTGTGATGAATCCGAAGAAATTCTAAAAGGCGTGCGGGCCAATGCCCGTCTGCAGGAACACTCGGGGAAATTTTCCACGGTTCGCGTTCACGCCGAACAATTGGACTGCTTTCGGCCTCGCTCTGTATCAAAAATCATCTCCAATGAAATCTGGGACGACCTGTCCACCAAAGTCCTGCTGAGGCATCAGGGCCTCTATTATGAGGAATACCTGTGCCCCTTTCTTGATGCCAGTGCATTCCCTGGCGAAAAAGATGAATTCCTTGGACAATTTAATGACAGGGATCTGGCAAAACTCGCCCAGCTTCCCCATTTTCTCGACACCATCCACTGGGAACGGGATTTTCAAAGAGTGGATCTGGATGACTGGCCCTTTGTGGAAATCTTGAAGGCCCACGCTGAAAATTTTAAAGATGAAATTCCTATGCCTATCAATACCGGTGCCTTTTCCACCATTGCAAAAGCCAAAGAACTACTTGGGCCAAAGAATTTTGGATATACCAGTTTTGACTACGGCATGAAAACGATCCAGGATCTTAACCAGGAAGGCAGGCCCTATTTCAACTTATACGGCGGACAATACACGTTCATGGTGAACTTTCCCCTGCTTGAAAATATTGGCCGGTCATTAGGATTTACGGAAATAACCCGGGAATACCAGAATCAGTTTGTGGGAAAAGACCTCGGGTCAGCGGCCCTCAGCGTGGTGGACCTGGTGCAATGCCATCCGCGGGTGATCGACATGGCTCCATGGGACAGGGATGTTCTGATGCTCGGCACACTCCATGCTCTCAATACCGTTTATCGAAGCCCCTACTCCGGAAAACTAAACTACCCGGCCATGGAAGGAACGCCTAAAAAACAAAGAAAGCAAATCGCTAAGCTGGCTGAAAACCTTAGCGGCCGGGGTGTTCCTGATACTGTAGCTTATGTCACTCGGGAAGAAGTTCTAGCCGCCTTGAAACCACTAAGAAAACTGGGTTACCGGGAAAAAGATATCCAATCTGCTTTTCAATCCCCGGCACCTCCTGTTTCATTCGTTCATATTCAATTCAGCGTATAAAATCCCGGTTTCCCACAAGAAAAATCTGCTAGCATAGAAATACCAGATTGAAAACTTTGGAGATTTTTTTCTCAATGCTCAGCATTTTCGTTGAAACCAGTTGCAACCGCTACAACAGGGACGAATGTGAGTTCTGCCATGTGTATGAACCACTGATGGAGCACCCCGTCTCCGAATGGCACCTGACGGCACAACAGGCCCGGGTGATGGCAGACACAATCCAGCGCGTAGAGGTACTCAATACCCTGGCCCAGCAGGAGATCAACCTGACCGGTGGCGAAGCATCGCAGAATCCGGATATTGTTGAGATCTGTAAGGTGTTCCAAACCGTCACGCCGCACGTTTGCCTGCACACCAATCTGGACATGCTTTCAGAAAAATCCAAACGCTGGCAAAGACTGCGGGAAATTATGGACCTGCACGGCCGGATCGACATCACCCTTTACCCCACTGCCTGGGAGAAGTCGCAAAAACATTTTCTCGAAGCCCTGTTAAGGCAACAAAACCAGCTAATTGTCAATGTCGTTTTTGAAAACCTGGATCACTTAAAACTCCAGATCCACCTTCTGCTAAGTTTTTTTAAGGGTCAGGGAGTGACCTATCAACCGGTCACCCAACTGCTCGAAACCTATTCAACAAAAGTTGAGACTCTTTTACGTGAACACCCAAACTGCGATGAAAAATTATTTACGGTACATATGGGGGACACCGAGGCCTTTGTCCGCAATCCGGAATTTACTTTTGGTATAAGCCTCCTTCCTGCATTTAAAATTGATGATTACGGTTTTCGGGCCATGGCTTCCATGCCTTTTCCGCGCGACAATTATTTAATTGGCTGTCCGGCCGCACGCGGTTCCATAGACATCATGACTATTCAGCAAAACGGAGAGATGACACCCTGTTGCGATGTCGGCAACCTGAAATGCAAACCAAGATTCGGCAACGTTCTCCACGACAGTCCGGAACAGATCATGGAAACTATGGAAGCTTCCATGAAGTTGCTTGCTTCAGGAATCCACCATAACCATGAGAACATTAAGACGGGTAAAGCCGGACAGTTGGTGGAAGAAGGTATTCCCCCCTATTGCCAATAGTAGCGGAGGTACAACAGACTGGAACTCTCAATTAAGGTTTTCGTCGAAGGCCTTCTCCGGGGTTAGGTTTTATTTTTTTCTCTTCGGCATTTTGGGAGACAAAGAACATTTTTACTGCTTCTCCTTAGAGAGAAGGTACGATTGAGGTTCATCAATAAAAACACTCTCATCTTTGGACTAGAGGATTTCACCGACCCTGTATTGCCCCGAATTTAGCTGGGTCAGGGAAAAAACCATCTCCCATTTTTGTTCTGAGTTTTCAATTTCAAGCAACCCCAGATACGGATTGAGCAATGCCATCGGGTACTCAAATCGTTTTTCCAGGCTATCCGAAAAAATAAAAAGAGTCTGGCCGAGTGTTTTTGCAAAAAAGTGTAAAATGAACGCAGGGCCCCATTCTATTTCTATTGGTCTTGAAATCGGAGATTGCAGAAGAACTTCCTTCCCCTTATTATTTTTCAGGTGCAATGAATAGCTACCGAAAAGTTTGGGATTCTTAATCTGTTCAGCTTGGTAAGTAGAGCCTGAAACCCCGCTAAACACCCTTTCCTGGTCCTGTCTCCCTTTTTCAGGAATCCATCTTGAAAGGGATCCATTAAATTCATAAAGGTGCAAATTTCCAAATTCCTTTACTTTTAATAAATAGGATGGAGGAATCTTAACCGTTTTCCCGTCAATAACATTAATTGACGGATATTTATCAGGCGGGACACTAGCGTGTGATATAAACAATATTTTCTTGATTTCCTTCCCCGCCAAAAATAATTTCATCCGGTATTTTATTTGATCCGATAAATAATAAATCAGGGTATTGCCTCCGGGATCATACACCATGAAAACCAGCAAACAGTCGAAAGGGATTTCACTATTAATATAATCCTTAACTAATTTGGCCTCATTCAGGGTTCCATTGGGAACTTTTGTACGTCCCGGGTAGTGAAGAGCCGCCCATTGATAGAACTGGATTGCAACCATCAAAAAAGCGACTCCTACCAGGGAGTTGGCCAGTAGCGGTTTTTGACCATGCAATTGGTCAAATAAATATTCCAATCCCATCCCTGCCACCAGCAATAAAAATGGGAGCAGGTAAATATATACCCTGGGGAAACCCACTATTCCAGAAATGACAG
>CATMOP010000089.1 GCA_950072225.1 uncultured Nitrospina sp. | reverse complement strand
TAGGCGTGTTCTTGATGGTCAGCGGGTCTATAGCTGGGGGCGCGATCAGCACCGGAACCTTATCTCCCAAGTTTTTTCCGGATGCATCAAAGATGAAACTGAAACCTGCGTCCGTTGAAAAGAAACAGGAAGAAAAAAGCTCGTCCAATAATTTTGAACCTCCAAACCCTTTCAACTTTTAACCCTCCAGGTTGATGGATTTTATTTTTTCAGCAGATGGATTAAAGATTCTTACCTTATTAGTTGTGGTTATTACTGTGGTGTGGGTCAAGCAGCGCAGACAGCATCGCCTGGCAGGAGATCCGAAAGTTGTGAAAGACCAGCTTGAACGGTTGGGAGCGGACTATACTGTTTTATCCAATGTGGTGGTTTCCGCCGAGCGGGGAATGAACGATGTGAGCCATGTGGTGGTTTCAGCTTATGGAGTGTTTGTCCTTACCGTCAAAACGGAAGCGGGCAAAGTGTTTGGCAGGGAAGGGGATCAGGAATGGCAAATCAAATCGGGAAGGCAGAGGGATATTCTGGTTAACCCGTTATGGGAAAACCGCAAACATGTCAACGCCTTGGAAAAATTGACCGGTCCTGTACGGTTCATCTCTGTGGTGGTTTTTACCCGGGCGGCATTAAAGGGGGAATTTGGGGCCACTGTAGTCCGCCTGAAGGAATTGATTCCCTATATAGAGCAACAAAAAACATCCCGTTTGTCTCATGACAAGCGGGATGAAATGGTGCAAAGGTTAAGAAATACTTCAGCATAAACCCAGATCAGGGCCATCACTGTGTCCACTAAATACGAGGTGATAGCTCGTTAAGCCGAGGCAACCTTTTCCAGCCAATAAAAGTTATTGCCATCTGCCTCCCTCGTTAGAGGGTTAGGCAGTGACGTCTATGCTGCCGCCTTTTCCTGCCGATAAAGATTGCGCTGTGGGCTCTACTGCGGACTAAATAAGTGATACAGCCGCCTCACCTTCCTGTTTTTGGACATTTTGTGCTGTTTTTAAGGCCGCGGCTTGGAACTCGGCACTCAATCCTTGAGTTGCACCCGAATTGCTGACTGGTGTCATAATGCGATTCCTTTCAAATAGAGTTATCCTTATAAGTCTTATCGGCAGGAACTTGAGTAACTTTAGCAAAAACGTAACTTTTTATTGCATGGAAAATCAATAGCTTTGCGTTATGGCAGTGCTAAAAAAACCGGTAAGGATCGGATTGTGTAAATGAGTTCGGCCAGGTATTTTCTCTATAATAATGGAATAAATGCATTACAATAACGCTCATTCGTAGAATTGGAACCTGGAACAGGAGTAAGAATGAAACGGTTAATGATGGCTTGTTTGTTGGGATTTTTTGTAATGTTTACAGGGTCCTCTTTGGCGGTATCGAAGGAGTACCTGTTCCCGTCATCGAGTTACAAACCAACTTGTGATACTTCTAAAATAACGATTTGTACCATCGAAATCTGGTTGGCCCATAAACATAAAAAACAAAAGAAAGAGCTTCGAGGTTTTCTGAAATCCAAGTCGATTAAAGTGTTGAATCATACGATCCAGTTCTGGCGGCCAAAAGGGGGGCACCCTCCGACAAATATTGCCATCGGCAGTGCTGTGAGTGCGGAAGACGCGCGCATGGCGATTGATTTTGCGCTGAAATATAACGACCGTGTGGACTTGTTGGTATTGCGTCCGCTTAATCCGCCAAATTACGTGGCGATTGCCACCTCTGCCTGGGACGAGTTATCGCAGATTCCCATCAAACCGGAGGATCTTGAAAGGTTGCGGGACCCCAAGCTGACCACCGAAGAGTTCCACTCTCTATACTATGAGCTTACCAACGAGGGAAACGTCCAGAACAAATTCTATTAACCCCACTCGGCGTGGGGCCAATGTGCAATAGCTTTTATTGGCGAGCAAAGAGTTGTTTCGGCTTGACGGGCCTTTGCTATTGCCCTCTCACGGTAGTGAGTTTGACAAACGGGATGGGATTTGATAGAAGCTAAACCTTTGAATTATAAAATTTTTTACTTTTCAGGAATGTACTCATGCTTGATTTAGCATTTGCCATGGCCCCGCCGTCGGATGGAGCGGACTCCGGGGGCGGGTTGCTCGCGTTATTGCCACCGATGATCATGATGTTCATGATCTTCTACTTTGTTCTCATCCGTCCGCAAAAGAAAAAACAGGATGAAGCACGTAAAATGGTCGAGGAATTAAAAGAGGGCGATACCGTTGTGACCTTGAGCGGCATTCATGGAACCGTTAAGAAACTGAAAGAAGATACGATAATGCTGCAGATTGCCGACAATGTTCGAATTAAAATTAATCGTTCTTCCATTGGCACTAAGAAAGTTTAAATACCACAAGTGGGTTTTATTTCCTGTGGCTTGCCACGCTATTTAAAATAATTCTTTATCAGGATACCCCGCCCGCTGGCGGGGTCGTTCATTCGAGGTATGAGCTCTTAATGTATAGGGATCTTAAGTGGAAAATTCCCTTGATACTCGTTGTAATATTGGGCTCGGTATTACTGGCGTATCCCTTGAAGGAAAAAATTTCCCTGGGGCTTGACCTGCAGGGAGGGATGCACCTTTTACTGGAGGTCAAGGTCGAAAAGGCGGTGGAAGCAAGCCTGGAGAGGTTGGCGGACGATATCAAGCGGGATATTTTTGACGATGATTTGGAATTGGACCGGATCAAAGCCAGTTATGAAGATCGACAGGTAAATGTGCGTATGGTGGATACATTGGATCTTCCACCGGTGAAAAAGATTCTGGATGATGGTTATCCTTTTTTCAGCCTGGCCCGTGAGGATTCTGATGGACTTGGACTGGTCTATCAGTTGAGTGCGGACCATGTCGAGCAGATCGAACAAAACGCGGTGAGCCAGGGATTGGAAACGATCCGCAACCGGGTGGATCAGTTTGGGGTGTCAGAGCCAACCATTCAGGTTCAGGGGGAAAGACGGATTCTAGTACAGTTGCCTGGCATAAAAGATCCGGAGCGGGCTATAAACCTGATCGGGAAAACCGCCCGTCTTGAATTCAAACTGTTGGATGAAGAACATAGTCTGGAACAGGCGCTTTCGGGGAATGTTCCCGAAGATTCTGAAATTTTGTATCAGCGGGTGGTGGATAAGGAAACCGGAGCAGTTACTAAGGAACCCTTACTTATAAGGAAGCGTACGGTTTTGACCGGCGAAACTTTGACCGGTGCGGAAGTGCGGTTTGACTCGGACTTCAATGAGCCCTATGTTTCTTTAACTTTCAACAGCGTGGGCGCCATGATTTTCCAGCAAGTGACCCGCGAGAACATCAAAAAACGTTTGGCTATTGTTCTGGATGGCAATGTGTACTCGGCTCCGGTTATTCAGGATGAAATCCCTGGCGGGCGTGCTCAGATCACGGGACGGTTCAATTCCGCAGAAGCAAGAGACCTGGCCATTGTTCTCAGGGCCGGTGCGCTTCCCGCGCCGGTGGTGATTCTCGAAAACAGGACTGTAGGGCCTTCCTTGGGGAAAGATTCCATTGAAAAAGGATTCACCTCCATTATTTATGGCAGTCTTCTTGTTGTAGTGTTCATTATCTTTTATTACAAGTGGTCCGGCGTTATTGCGGTGACGGCGTTGTTTCTCAATATTGTTATTCTGGCAGGGGCACTGGCTTATTTTGGCGCAGCTTTGACCTTGCCGGGAATAGCAGGAATCATTCTCACAGTAGGAATGGCCATTGATGCCAACGTGCTGGTGTTTGAGAGAATCCGCGAGGAGGTAAGGATTGGCAAAACGGTAAGGGCCGCGATCGATGCGGGGTTTTCCAAAGCCTTTCGTACCATTGTTGACGCGAATATCACCACTTTCATTGCCGCAGTGGTATTGTTCCAGTTTGGCACGGGCCCCATTAAAGGGTTTGCCATTACTTTATGTATAGGAATAGCCGCCAGCATGTTTACCGCTGTCTTTGTGAGCCGGGCTATTTTTGACGCAACCATGAGCCAGAGAAAACTGGATAAATTAAGCATTTGAATTTATGAAGATCATAAGTAGCGAAACCAATATCGATTTCATGGGAAAAATCAAAATGACCATGACCATTTCGGGACTGGTGATTCTGATTGGTTTGGGATCTATTGCCCTGTCCGGAGGATTGAAGTATGGCATTGATTTTGCCGGTGGAACCCTGATTCAGCTGCAATTTAAAACCCCGCCAGATATTGAGGTGATTCGTGATGGGTTGAAGACCATCGCGCTTGGCGAAAGCACGATTCAGGAGTTCGGATCGAAACGGGACATCCTCATCCGCATCCAACGGTCTGAGGAGAAACTGGAGGCGGTGGGTTCCAAGGTTCGCAACAGTCTGGGTGGAAAGTTTAATAAGGAGGATATTACCGTCGAAAGGGTCGAAATGGTGGGGCCGAAAGTGGGCCGTGACTTGAGAGAAAAAGCCATTCTTTCCATTTTGTATGCCGTCATTGGTATTGTGATTTATATTTCCTGGCGGTTTGAATTGCAGTATGCGATTGCCGCGATCATAGCCCTGGCTCATGATGTGCTGGTTACCCTGGGCGCGTTTTCGATTTTAGATAAAGAATTTACCCTGGTAATCGTTGCCGCGTTTTTAGCTATTATCGGTTACTCCCTGAACGATACCATTGTCGTTTTTGACCGCATCCGGGAAAACATTCGCCGAAGAGGAAAAAACACGCTTGTTCAAACTATCAATGCCAGTATTAACCAGACATTAAGCCGGACAATTCTCACTTCCGGAACAACATTGATGGTGGTTATGGCCCTGTTTTTCTTTGGGGGGGAGATTATCCATGATTTTTCTTTTGCCCTGCTGGTAGGTATCCTGGTTGGAACCTATTCGTCCATTTTTATCGCCAGCGTGTTCCTGGTGTACTGGGACTCCCGACGTTGAGCCACTAGGCGCCGGCGAACCGCCGGTGGCAAACTGCAATAACTTTTTTTAGCTAGCAAAAAGTTGTCTCGGCTCAACTAGCCCTTACTATTGCCTTCCCTTGGGGGAATCATTTGCAATCTTCTTAGAGCCCGTGCTACATTTCACCCGCAGGGAATGTTTAACCTCCCCCTGATAAGGGGGATTGAGGGGGTTGCTTTTTACCCCTTCTATTTTGATACATTGAGAGTCAAATATGAGTATTTCCCCCAAACTTCAGCTTCAGCAATTGATCATCCTACAGAGTCTGGATGATGAAATTGCAGAAGATAGAAAGCTTCTTGCTGATATTCCTCTTCAGATTGATGCCAGGTGCGCGGAGTTGAAAGAGAAGGAGAAAATCCTTTCAAACGCTAAAGCAGAATTGGACGCGTTACAAAAAAAACGTAAGGATATTGAATTGGAGGTGCAGGGAGAAAATGACCATATGGCGAAAGCCAAGACCAAACTGCCTGCAGTAAAAACCAACAGGGAATATACAGCTATTCTTTCCGAGGTGGAAGCTATTAAGGAGAAGGTTTCCGGATTGGAAGATAAAGAACTGGAAATCATGGAAATCCTTGAAGAAAAGCAGAAGGAAGTTCCGGGAATCGAAAAAATATGTAAGGAAGAGGATGCCAGTTTCCAGGAATACAAGGCGAAAAAGGATGCCGAGTTGGATAGGATGAAACAGGAACTGGGTGTGCTGGTTGCCAAGCGTGAGAATGTGAGCGGTCAACTCGACAGGGTGATTATGCAACGCTATGAAAAAGTCGCGGGCTCCCGTGATGGCAGGGCAGTGGTTTTGCTAAATGGAAATATTTGCCAGGGATGTTTCCAGCAGATTTTACCGCAGATGGTTATAGATGTTAAAATTGGCGAATCCATCCAGCAATGCTCAAATTGCATACGTTTTTTATATTGGGAAGAAGTTCCTGAAGCCGCAACGCCGAAGTAAACCGGGTGACCGCTGTTTCGGCTTTATGGCCGGGAGAGAGGAAAGTCCGGGCTCCACAGGGCAGGATACTCCGTAACGCGGAGTGAGGGCGACCTTAAGGAAAGTGCCACAGAAAATACACAGCCTACCCGGCCTCGTGTCGGCGGCAAAGGTGAAAAGGCGAGGTAAGAGCTCACCAGTACCGCTGGTGACAGCGGTAGCTTGGTAAACCCTATCCGGAGCAAGATCAAATAGGAAAGTGCTTGAGGACGGCCCGTCCGATACTTTCGGGTTGATTGCTTGAGCCTGCTGGCAACAGCAGGCCTAGATTGATGGTCACCGCTTCATGTTTCATGAAGTACAAAACCCGGCTTATGGTTTACTTCGGCTATTCGGCGCCAGCATGAGGCTGGACCGTGATATTTTTCCTCAGCCTTCGTGCCCCGAAGGGGTACCATTGCAATCGCTTTATCTGACTTATGAAGATACGCGACCGCCGGAGGCGTGGAGCCTTTTCCCACCGGGCGCGTGGTATTTTTCATTAAACTTCATGCCCTGAAGGGGTATGGCCCGGTTTCCTCCTCTGCTAAGGGGTGGGTTGAAATTTTGCCATATGGCTTTGAATTTTTTCTCCCAGAGGATCCGGGAGCGCCATGCTGAACATGGCGTTGATGAGCAACACCATTATTGCCAACAAGGTGAACGATAAGACATAATGAGAAGCAGGTTTAGTCGGTTTTCTTTTTGGGTAGGTGGTTTGCACGTTTTCCTCCTTGAATAGGTGCATTGTTATTTTCTCTTGGTTTATCGGCGAAAAGCCAAACTTCCATTATGTCTTGCCGCATTTAGTGAATTAGTCCCTGCAAATCAAAGTTTTTCAGCCTTCCCTTTAAAAAATTTCCTGCCCGCCTACTAGTCCTGACAATAAGACGCAGTATTTTCCATGACAAGAGGAATCTTTGGGCAATTAGCCGAAAAAGTCCTTAATTTCAAGGGTTAATAAGCCGTAAACGGTATATGAGGCACAAAATACGCAATAAGTGGCATTAGATCTCCGCTTTCCTTTTTTCAAATTCTTGAGCGTGCTATAAAAGTCAAAAAACCATGATGAATTCTGGCAGTTCCCTAAAATTCCGCTGGGTGAATTTTGCTGTTTTGGGGCTCTGCCTTATGGTTTCTCCCGCCTTGGTGGACATACCCCATGCAATTGCAGAAAGCCATAACTTGCCAAGTCTCCCTACACCCTTGAGCGCTGAGATAAATCAAGGCTTGTTACCAGCGGAGACTCTCCGCCCGGATTTTTTTTCTACGGAATTATTTTTCGGCAGAGGGGGCGAGTTTAATTTCGAGAGTAAAGGCTTTAAAGAAGAGCCGCGCCTGGCTAGGAAAAAAAAATATTCTTCAATCCATAGAAATAAAAAGAAGAGGTTGAGTCAGCGCGGAAAAATGAAATTGGATAAAAATTATTTTAAAGATATTTTATCCGATATAGAATATGCTCTGCCATCTCCTTGGCGTTGGAACAGTTCTGGCTGGGCTACCGCATCAATTGTGGCAGGTACCACCGGAATATTATATGTCCTGGATGATGAAATCAATGATGAATTTAAAGATAACCGAAGCTCTACCACCGATGACTTGTCGGATGTATTTGAACCTTTCGGTAATTCGGCTATTGTCTTTCCTACCTTGGTTGGATTTTATCTTTATGGCCAGTTTGGAGAGAATGAAAAAATTG
>CATMOP010000088.1 GCA_950072225.1 uncultured Nitrospina sp. | reverse complement strand
AAAAACGAAGCGGGACTGGCCACCGTGCTGAGTCATGAAATTGCTCATGTGATTGCCCGGCATGGAGCCCAGAGAATGTCGCAACAACTTCTGCTGACTGGAGCCATGATGGGTGCCAGCATCAGCCTGAAGAACAATACCCAACGAAACATTATCATGGCCGCTTTGGGGCTGGGGGTTTTATATGGCATCACTCTGCCTTTCAGCCGGGGTGATGAAGGGGAAGCCGATCAGATAGGGCTGGTCTATATGGCTAAAGCCGGGTACGATCCGGCTGAGGCAATCCGGTTCTGGAAACGGTTCAGTGAAATAAAAGGAGATAAGAACCCTCCCGAGTGGGCCTCGACACATCCTGCCGACAAGACCCGTATAAAAGGATTGAAGGCCTACCTTTCCCGCGCAAAATATAAATACCAAAACATCAAACTGAAACACGGCCTGGGCGAAACGTTCAACCTGCCTGCACAAAAAGACAGCCCGGAAAAACCCAAACCTGTTCCCGGCGTTTCTGTTGAAACGCTGTCACCCTCTGGCAGGGGAGGCAAATAGCGATAGCTTATTAAGCTGCCAACACGGTTCGAGCCCCGTAAAAATAATTACCCCTCCGGGGCACGAAGGCTAAGGGAAAATATCACGTGTTCATTGCCACCGGTGGCTCGCCGGCCCCTAGCGGGGCTCAAGAACTTTTGGCGGCGGCTTTTGCAGCTTTGGCTTTTTTACCACGGGCCTTTACCTTTTTCGTCTTGGTCGTAGGCCGCTGGGCTTTGAGTTCTTTCAAGCGGGCCGCCTTACCCCGCAGTTCGCGCAGGTAATACAGTTTTGCCTGACGCACCTTGGCGCGTCTAAGGATCTCAATTTTTTCGACTCGGGGGGAATGGAACGGGAATATGCGCTCCACACCGATGCCAAAGGAAATTTTGCGGACCGTCAGGGTCTTACGAGCCCCACCACCGCGCATTTTGATGACTACACCTTCGATGACCTGAATGCGTTCTTTCTCTCCCTCAACGATGCGCATATGCACCTTGACGGTGTCACCGATATGAACATCGGCAACATCCTTTTTCATTTCTTTCGCTTCAATCTGGTCTACTAAATTCATGAACCTCTCTCCTTGGGAAATACATCTTACTTCATTAAAGATTTTCGATTTCGGTAAAAAAATTTTGTCAAGACCCGCCTCTGCCTAAAAGGCGGTCTAATATAATTGCTATCGCTCCTCGCACCGGCAAGTGATTGAACCCGGCATTACCTTCGATGGGTTGCAAAACATGGTCGGCGTTGCGGATCAAATTTTTTTCCAAGCCCCACCCGGTGCCAAAAACCAAAAGTGTGGGCCGCCCTTCCTGTAATTGTTTTCTTAAAGTTCCAAACTCAATGCTGTTCGGCACCTGCTTGGCCCCGGTGACTACCACGCAGGGTTTTTCCCCGCTTTGCTCCGTCACCTCAGCCACCGCCGCATCCAGGCTTTTTACAACCTTGGTTTTCAGCAGGGCTTCTTTTCGGGTCGGGTTATATCGTGCCCCATGGCCCTTCATCCAGTGGCCGATCAACCTTTCCACCAGTTCCTGCTGGGTCTTCAGGGGCGTGACCACATAAAAAGTACCGACCCCAAACGTCCGGCAAACCCGCGAAATATCATGCACATCCAAGGTCGTGACGGATGAAACCACCACTTCCCCGGGTTTGTTATAGACGGGAAAATGGACCAGCGCCAGATGAATATTCGAATAATACGCTTCTTCCAATGATGTCCTGTATCAAGACCCTTTATCCTGCTGTTTATTTTTTTTGAGCAGATCGGGCCGAACCCGCGCAGTTTTTTTCACCGCTTCCGCCTTTTGCCAGTCGCGTATTTTTTTATGGTCTCCAGAGATCAGAATCTCCGGCACCTTGAACCCTTGATAATCCCGGGGCCGAGTGTATTGCGGATATTCCAGTAAGCCATCCGTAAAAGATTCTTCCACTACCGATTCCGGATCGCCCAGCACCCCCGGCACCAACCTTGATATGGCCTCAACGAGAACCATGGCAGGAATTTCCCCGCCGGTTAATACATAATCTCCTATGGAAATTTCCTCATCGACAAAATGCAGTCGCACCCGCTCGTCAATACCCTCATAGCGACCGCAGATTAGAGTCAGACTCGGCAAACGAGAGAGCTCCCAGGCTTTCTCTTGATCGAAAGGCCGGCCTCCCGGAGATAATAATATCGTTCGGGTTTCAGGAACTTCCTTTTTAATCGCTGCAATGACACGAGCAATGGGCTCGACATTCATGACCATGCCCACCCCGCCGCCAAAAGGGGTGTCATCCACCTTCCTGTGTTTATTCAGGCTGTAGTCACGCAAATCATGAACGCGAAGATCCAGCAATCCTTCTTCCCAGGCCCGCTGAATAATGCTGTCCGCAAAAGGAGATTCAAACATCCCCGGAAATATGCTGACAATGTCAAACCGGAGTGTCCTCAAACAAACCCTCAATGCGATGAAAAACCAGTTTACCCTGTTCCAGGTCGATGGACTTGACCACCGAATCAATCATAGGGAGCATCCACTCCAAATCCCCGTTTCGCACCACGTACACATCATTACTCCCCGTGGGGATGATGTCTTCGATGATCCCGCAAGGATGGCCCTCTTCATCGAAGACCTCAAGTCCTTCGATCTCGAATCGGTAATACTCCCCTTGCGGCAGAGATTTAAAATCCTCGCGGTTTGCCAGAACTTCCTCCCCGGTCAGGGGTTTGGCAGATTCGATGTCGTCAATTCCCTCTAACTTGATAATGAAGGGCACATTAGCCCCACGAATCGATTGTACCTTTAATTTCTTTTTTGTCCCGGCCAGCCTCACGGTCTGTCCGCCCGCAAATTCGAACCCATCCGGGTCATGGGGATAAAACTTCAACTCCCCTTTCAGGCCGTGAGTGCGGGCAAGTTTGCCAACTGGAATCCAATCCATATCACTCGATAATTTCCAGTACAGCCCGTTTTTTCAATTTGGTTGCCGTCGCGTTCAGGATAGTGCGCATGGCCTTAGCCGTTTTCCCCTGCTTGCCAATCACCTTGCCCAGATCTTCTTTCGCGACTCTCAATTCCAGCACTGTTGTTTTTTCACCTTCCACTTCCCGCAAACTAACTTCGTCCGGTTTGTCCACTAGCGCTTTCACCATCGTCATAACAAGATTTTTCACAACTCCCTCCGAGTTTACAAGAACTGAATCCCGAACTGGAGAGGAGCAACTTGAACTCAAGCTTCACGCTTTTTACGAATTGTGATTTTGCGAAATGAAATTTTACGAATCTAAACCCCGACCCCGGCTTTTTTAAAGAGGGTCTCCACGGTTTTGCTGGGTTTGGCGCCTTTTTTGATCCAAGCCACGGCTTTTTCCGCGTCGATCTTACAACCCACTTCATCATTCAGGGGATCGTAGGTTCCCAGAATCTCAAGAAACCTGCCATCTCTTGGCATTCGGGAATCTGCCGCCACAATCCGGTAAAAGGGTTTCTTTTTTGCTCCTCGCCGAGTTAATCGAATTACAACTGCCAATTTACTTCCTCCTATGTTACGGGCCTAGCCCGGTAGATATGCGGCCATTGAATACCCCTTCGGGGCATGCGTGATGTCCTCTTCATTAGTCTTCATGGGCCTGAAAGGGTAAAAACTAAGAAAGGGAACAACAGCCGCCAATAAATAACAAACTCCCTTTAAAAGAACCGGCCCCCTGGCATTCCGCGTCCTCCCATAAGACTGCCGAAGTTGAGGCCACCGCCACGGGAAATCTTTTTCATCATCTTTTGCATTTGCGAGAACTGCTTCAACAACTTGTTGACATCGTTCACCTTGGTACCACTTCCCTGGGCGATTCTACGCTTTCTGCTGGCATTAATCATGTTGTGCCGTCCGCGCTCCGCCGCAGTCATGGAGTTGATGATCGCTTCCACCTGGACAAAAGCACGGTCATCGATTTTTAATCCCTTTAGTTTTCCGGCACCGGGAATCATTCCCAACAACTGCTCCATGGACCCCATTTTCTGTACTTGTTTCAACTGGTCGCGGAAATCTTCCAGAGTGAAGGCGTTGGCCTTAATTTTTTTCTGTAATTTTTCCTGCTCCTCCAACTCGAAGGTCTGCTCTGCCTTTTCGACCAGGGACATGACATCGCCCATGCCCAGAATACGGGAAACAATCCGGTCCGGGTGAAACGGCTCAAGCGCATCAAGCTTTTCTCCCATTCCTACAAAGCGAATGGGTTTGCCAGTTACCCTCTTGATAGAAAACGCTGCGCCACCGCGCGCATCCCCATCCATTTTGGTCAGGATCACGCCATCAATACCGATGGCATCATCAAACGTTTTAGCAATATCGGCAGACTGCTGGCCCATCATCGCATCCGCCACAAACAACACTTCGTGCGGCTGAACCGTTTCCTTGATCCGCCTTAACTCTTCCATCAAGACATCATCGACCTGCTGGCGGCCCGCAGTATCGATCAGCACCACCTGGCTCATTTTGTTGACCGCTTCATCCAGCGCTTTTTTGCAGATAGCTATCGGGTCTTTTTCTTCCCCGGCGTCAAACACTTCCACACCAAGTTCACGTCCCAAAACATGCAACTGCTCAATCGCCGCCGGGCGGTAAACATCGGCAGGAACGAGAAGACAGTTTTTTCCTTTTTCCTTAAACCGTTTGGCCAACTTGCCTACAGTGGTGGTTTTCCCCGACCCTTGCAGACCCGCCATCAAAATAATCGTTGGCGGCTTTGCAGCAAACTGAATATCGACAAACTCGTCGCCCAGCAAATGGGTCAGGTCATCATTGACAATCTTGACCATTTGATGTCCCGGAGTCAGGCTTTTCAATACCTCCTGACCCACAGCCTTTTCCCGGACTTCTAAAATGAAATCTTCGATTACCGGCAGGCTGACATCCGCTTCGATCAACGCGACTCGAATTTCACGCAGAGCTGCATCGACATCGGCTTCTTTCAGGACTCCGCGACCCTTTAATTTTTTGTAGATCGCCTCCAGGCGATCGGATAAATTATCAAACATGTAAAATCGGGCTAAACCCTTTAAATTAAAGGGGACTATCAGGTTTATTTTAAGCGGATCAGTATATAATAACAACCCTCAATGCGCAAGGGCATTAAAGTAAGAATTGACCTCCTGGACCAGAACACAAAAATGTCGGTAAATCCCATGAAAGCAGTTGTTTTATTGAGCGGAGGACTAGACTCCACCACCACCCTGGCCATAGCAAAAAGGGCGGGGTTTGACCTCTTCGCCCTCACCTTCGACTATGGCCAGCGCCACCATATAGAGGTGGATCGAGCCCAAGATATCGCCAAGCATTTTGCCGTGGTCGACCATCAAATTGTCAAAATTGATCTTCGCCAATTCGGCGGCTCGGCACTGACCGATTCCATCGAAGTTCCAACCGACCGTGATCAAAAAGAAATGGGATCAGAAATTCCTGTCACCTATGTTCCCGCCCGCAACACCATTTTTCTTTCATTCTGTTTGGCTTACGCGGAGGTAAAAGAAGCCAACGATATTTTTATCGGGGTCAACGCTATCGACTACAGCGGTTACCCCGATTGCCGCCCCGAGTTCATCACCGCCTTTGAAACTCTTGCCAACCTCGCCACCAAAGCCGGAGTGGAAGGAAAAAACCGCATGAAAATCCACACCCCATTGATCAAACTAAACAAAGGGGAGATCATCCAAAAAGGTCTGCAACTGGGGGTGGATTTTGCCATGACCCATAGTTGCTACAATCCCGGCGAAGAAGGAAAATCGTGTGGGGTGTGCGATAGTTGTCAACTACGCCTGAAAGGGTTTCAAGAAGCCGGATTGGAAGACCCGATTGAATACGCTAAAATCCTTTAGCCACCGATGTACCCGCTTCGGGGCATGCGTGGTATCCGCTACCATAAATTTCATGCCCGGTACGGGTAAAAGCTAAGGAAGAGTATCACGTGCACTTTGCCACCGGCGGTTCGCCGGCTAGTGATTTATGTACCATTTGCCAAGAGGAGTCAGGCGGTTTCCCTCGAGGCTTAATTGAATAAGGTTCTGCTTTCTCATTTCGTTAATCAGTCTGGACTTGTACGGGTTCTTAACTTTCAACTCTTCATCGATCACCGGCCGGGAAGCGATTTGGCTGAGGACATACAATTCCATTTTATAAAAAAGGCTGTCACGGTTTTTGAGCAGGAAGAATAAAAGTTTAAGAATTTCTAGCCCTATTTTTTTCAATTTCCTTGCATCCGATTTTCTTCCACGCAGGTTAACGCTGATTTTGTTTTCGGTACCGGAATTTCTTACAAAGATACCGGCTTTTCCTCCTGAAAGGGAAATATATAACATATCCGGGTCGTCAGGGAAGTTTCGAGTCTTGGCGGAGTACCCGCTTTGTTTTGCGCTTTGAAATAGTAGCCGCTTAACTTTTCTCCATACTTGAGAATCCCTGCAGAATAGTTCCTGGCGGATATAATATGTGTAAAGAGTGGATTTGAATCCTGGTAAAAAAGGCTGGCGAACAGACTGGATATACCTTTTGGGTGACAGGGTGGCTGCCAGATGCTCGGTGGCGGAAAAGGTGTTGAGAGCACTTTTTAATCCATTGCCGAAGTATATCGGCACCTCTTTCCAGTTGGGGAGCGTTAAGAAAGCGGTGGTGATGTTGTGTCCCGTTTCCTCACTGCCTACCGCCAGAACCGCGAAATTATTTTTTGCCGCGGTCTGGCTTGGCGGAATAGACGCTTCGAGGCTTAGGAGGTCCCCCACTCTTGTTACTCCTTTTTTTTGTAGTAGTGCGATTTTATTTTTAAGTTCCTTTTGCTTTTTTGGTGAATGTTTTGCCATCAATAGTTTTTGTTGCAATATTGCGAGGTGGATTTTAAGCAGGATCCATTTATCGCCAACGGCCGTGAGGAGAGGGGTTAGCCCCATTGACTCGGCGGAGGCGGAAGCATTGAGATCGCTCTCCACAGTATTAATATAAAGCGATCCGGTATAATTTTCGGGAAAGCGGGATAGCAAATGCCGTGCCTGCAGGATGGCGGTCTCGTCTCCGCTTAAAACCCACAGTGTATCTTGAAACGGATCGTACTCCAGGCGGAAGAAACGGTCCCCATCCGCATCGAAGATGGCTCCTGCAATTCTTTTTTTCCCGGATTCTGCGAATTTTTTGTTTGCCCGGCCTAATTGAAAAAGTTTGACGATGGCTTTATGGGAATGGAAAAGCCCGGTGGGTTTCAAGATCATGTCTGCGGTGATACGGGGGCAACCTTCAAGGTCAGCGACTCCGGAGCGCAGGTTTACCTCGCCATTTTTTCCTGCGTTGACTTCTAATACTTTTCCGACCCCGGCTTCCTGAAAAATTTGCGCGGCGATTCCTGTGAGAGCCCCGAAAGCAGGGTCAACAACTAGAATGAGGTCTTTTAAAGTATCGGGAGAATCAATCCAGGAGTTTTTGGGCAGTAGAGAAAAATGCTGAAACAGTGCCAACGCTTTTTGTCGGCAATTGGTTCTTCCTCCTTTTAAGGAAAACTTTTTTATTGCATCGAAGTTTTGCTTGAGCAGGTTTCGGGTCAGGTCACAATCGTCAGAAGGTAACGGCTTCATGCCATGAAAAGGCAGGAAAAGCTTTATTCCGTTTTGGTCTTTAGGATTGTGGGATGCTGTTACCATAATGCCACCAGC
>CATMOP010000087.1 GCA_950072225.1 uncultured Nitrospina sp. | reverse complement strand
TGTTTTTCACCAGCATGTTTCGCCAGGGCAGAAGAAACCCACACTCCGAAAAAAAGAAAAAATGTGGCCCCTGCCAGAGTCTGTTTAAGGAACATAGAAAGTTTCTGCGGGAAAACTGAAAAACCCCTTATCGCGCTCAATGGATTTAAACGACTTAAAGTTACAGCTCACTGCCTCCGGGCGTTGCCCGGAAGCGCGCCATCTCTTTACCGTTAATATAGAACAACGTCAAGCCCAGGAACATATTTACTGTATAGATCCAGGTCAATTTGGAATGGTAACGATCAAACTGGATTTGCAGTTTCTGATCTGCAGGATTGGCTTTTTTGAGCTTGTCCATGGCATGCATCTCCGGCCTGAGAACATTACCAATATACAATGCCAGAACTATCATGACAGCCAGGCACACCTCCCGGGTGTATTTACGTTTTGTGACCAATTGCGGTTCATAACCGGCAGAGCTGTATTTGGCCACCAGAAACTTGATCACCTCGGCCAATACCATAAATGTTATGCAGGTATAAATGATATGGACATTGAAAACATCCATGATCTTGTTCATGATTGAGCTGGCCACCTGTGGCTGGTCCTTCAGGTTAATCCGCACCATGATTTCCACCAGAATACCAAGCAGGAACATCCCTCCGGTCCATAGACAGAGAGAAAAAAGGTAAAACCAGTTTGAAATAAATACTAAACGTTTCATGGAAGATCAACCCTTCTTCAAAACTGATAGATGTAAACCACCCCAATACCCCATTCGGGGCACGAGAGCTTAGGAAGAATATCACGTGCGCTTGAGTGTTCAACCCGCTTTATGGGCAATGCAGTACTGGCCCCACGCCTAGGCGCTAGTGGCCGCCGGAGACACGTTTGCGCAGGGCTGCAAAACTTTCTTTAATTTCCCGTTCTTCCCCTTGCCTGGCTTCAATGATTTCATCGCTATCTCCCGACCACCAGGATTTGACCGTGGTTCCTACTCTTTCGCGGTTAACGGTGTTGAGAATGGATAAATAAATGATGCCGTAAAAAACCAATAGCCCGTAAAGGAAGTAAGGAATAAACGATCGCAGACGCCGTTTTTCTTTCGGTGACCGGTGATCCCACAACCGGTACCATAAAGTTTCTTTTCCATCCTTGGCCATACCCCCTCCTTACCACCAAAGGGCTTTTAAATACATAGACATAACAGAGCCTCCCTGCAAAGCCTCAAGAGGCCCCGATCATATCAGAATCCCATAAACGAAACAACCGGGCGGCGAGTCGCCGCGGACGACTGGCAATGGCTCCCCAAGCCAAGAGTACGTTTGCTAGCAAATAAAATTATTGCTCCTTTCCTCAAGGCGTAGCCTTGTGTGGTATATTTTCTTTATTTTAACCCTCAAGTTTTCCAGACTTTGATAGAAATTAAGCCTGTACAAAATCTTCAAGCAACCGTTAGCCTTCCTGGTTCCAAGAGTTATACCAACCGAGCCCTATTGATTGCGGGACTCGCCGATGGTGAATGCCGGTTAGAAAAACCTCTGGTCAGCGATGACACGAAGTATATGATCCTTGCCTTGAAAGCCTTCGGCGTCTCGGTTCAGGAGGAAAAAGAAGCTTTCATCGTTTCCAGCAGAGGCGGGGAACTGTCCACGCCGGAACAAGATATTTTTATCGGCAATGCCGGAACGGCAATGCGGTTTTTGACCACCTTTTCGGCACTGGTACCCGGCAAAACCCGGCTGGATGGTGATGAACGAATGCGCCAGAGGCCTCTAGCAGATCTTTTGCATTGCCTCACACAAATGGGGGTCAAAGCGGTATCGGCAAACGGCAACGGTTGCCCGCCGATAGATATTGCAGGTGGGGAGGTGCCGAGTGGAGAGGTTCAACTTGCTGGCGATAAAAGTAGTCAGTATCTCACTTCCATTTTACTTTCGGCTCCTTATTTCAAGAACGACACCTGCATTCATATCCAGGGGGATCTCACCTCAAAATCTTATGCCGACATTACGCTCGACATCATGAAGACATTCGGGGTCCATGTTGATAATGAGGGTTACCAGCGTTTCAAAGTCAAAGCAGGAGATCGCTATAAAGCCCAAACCTACCGGGTGGAAAGTGACTGGTCGAGCGCCTCTTATTTTTTGGCGGCGGCGGCGGTGACCGGTGGGGAGATGACCCTCACGGATATCAATCCCCACAGCGTCCAAGGAGACGCACAATTTACCTCCGTTCTGGAAAAAATGGGTTGTCGGCTAGAAAAAAGATCCCACTCACTGCATTTTAAAGGAAACCCTTTGAGGGGAATCACCATCAATATGAATAATATGCCGGACGCGGTTCAGACTTTAGCTGTGATAGCCCTTTTCGCCAAAGGGGAAACCGTGATCCAGGGAATCGGCAACTTAAGGATCAAGGAAACCGACCGGATTTTAGCCTTGGCTAATGAATTAACCCGCCTGGGGGCAGAAGTCGAAGCGGGAGAAGACTACCTTGTTATTCGACCGGGGGACTATAGAGGAGCCGAAATTGAAACTTACGACGACCACCGCATGGCTATGAGTTTTGCGGTGGCCGGATTAAAAATCCCAGGGGTCCGCATCAAGAATCCAACATGCGTAGAAAAATCGTTTCCAGATTTTTTTCAGCGCTTTGCAAATCTTTAGAAAAGAAAATTTCCCAAAAAAATGGTTGAACACGCTTACACAAATTCGCTTATCAGCGAGAAAAGTCCCTACCTTCTGCAACACGCGCATAATCCGGTGAACTGGCACGCGTGGGGCGATGAACCTTTTAAAATCGCCAAAGAGAAAAACCTGCCGCTTCTGGTAAGCATCGGCTACGCCACCTGCCACTGGTGTCATGTGATGGAACGCGAATCGTTTGAAGACCCTGTTCTGGCGGCAGTGCTCAATGAAAACTATGTAACCATCAAAGTAGACCGCGAGGAAAGACCCGATGTCGATAGCATTTACATGCAGGCCGTTCAGGCTTTGGGGCAGCAGGGTGGATGGCCGCTTAATGTGTTTCTGACCCCAGGTGGAATTCCTTTTTATGGGGGCACTTATTTCCCGCCCGAACGCCGGTTTAATCTGCCTTCTTTCCTGGACGTTCTTCAATTTCTGACCAATACATGGAATAACGAGCAGGACAAAATTGACAAGCAGACCAAAAACGTGATGACCTATATTCGGCAAACCTCCCTGCGCGAACAAAGTTCCGCCCAACCGGATGACTTGGGCTTCGAAGGGGAAGATAAAGCCGTCGAGCTTTTTGAAAGGCATTACGACGGGCTCAACCATGGTTTTCAGTTTCAACAGCAAAACAAGTTTCCGCCTTCTATGGGTCTATCTCTCCTGCTCAGGCATTACCACCGCACCGGCCACTCGAACAGCCTGACGATGACGGAAAACACACTCAAGGCCATGAAGTTCGGAGGAATTTATGACCAGATCGGAGGAGGCCTTTCCCGTTACAGCACAGATTACAAATGGCTGGTGCCGCATTTCGAGAAAATGCTATATGACAATGCCCTGTTCACCACTGCCCTGATCGAAACCTATCAGGTCACCGGCAAAGAAGAGTTTGCTGATTTTGCCAACGATCTTCTGCAATATATCGACCGGGACATGACTTCTGCCGAGGGAGCTTTCTTCAGCGCCGAAGATGCGGACAGCGAAGGGGTTGAGGGCAAGTTCTATGTGTGGACCCAGGAGGAAGTCGAGCAGGTTCTGGGAAGAAAAACAGCGAGTGTAGCGATTCCCTATTACAGCATTACCCGGGAAGGAAATTTTGAGGGGAAAAATATATTTAACATTACCCGAGGGCCGGAAACCGTCGCCAAAGAAGTGGGCATGCAGGAAGCCGATTTCAAGGCCGAACTGAAAATAGCCCGTGACAAACTCCTCGAGGTCCGTAGTCGGCGCATTCGCCCCCTGCTGGACGACAAGATACTCACCTCCTGGAATTCCCTGATGATCAGTGCCATGGCTAAAACAGGAAGGGTGCTGGACGATACCGACCGGATACAAAAATCAGTCCGCGCGATGGAATTCCTTCTTTCCCAGTTACGAACATCCGAAGGAAAAATCCTGCGGCGTTATCGGGATGGAGAAGCCCGCTATGACGGTTACCTGTATGATTATACCGCCACCGCCACCGCCTGCATGGACTTGTATGAAGCCACGTATGAACCTCATTATATTCAAACGGCTCGCGAATTGATGCAACGGGTGGAGGATAAATTCCAGAGTGCGAACGGGACATTTCACGAAACCGCCAGCGATGGGGAAGAATTGCTGGTGCGGCAGATCAGTGGCTACGACGGAGTAGAGCCTTCCGGAAATAGCAACGCCGCCCTAGCCTTTCTACGGCTTTCCGCCTATCTGGCCGAACCCGCCCTGGCCCTCAAAGCGGAAAAAATATTTTTAGACTTTAATGAAGAACTGATGGAATATGGCCTCAACTCGGCATTCATGCTCCAAGCACTGCATTTGTATCTCGGAGGACTCAAAGAGGTCGCCGTGGTGGGAAAGAAAAACGACCCGGCAACCCAGGAACTGCTGAATGCCCTGCGCAAAGGGTTTTATCCGAACGCGGTTTTCGCCTTCGCCTATGAGGATGAAATTAAAAATGTCGGGAATTTAATCCCCCTGTTAAAAGATCGGAAGCTGGTAAATGGAAAAGCCACCGCTTATGTCTGCCGGCAGGGAACCTGCCTGGCGCCCGTCCATTCTGTGGAAGAATTGGTGAAATTATTGAGTTATGAATGAAGAAACACTATGATAAGGCATTCCTTTAAACCCTTGGAGAACGAAAATTCCATGCGAACTGAATTGATAGATAATATGGTCGATACTGCCTTAAAAGGCGAGTCGATATCTTATGAACAAGCTCTGCAACTGGAATCCCTGACCCGTGAAGAACTGGACTATCTCTTTATCGGGACCGACCACATCCGTGACCGGTTTAAAGGAAAAGACGTTAAAATCTGCTCCATCGTCAACGCAAAATCCGGCCGATGCGTGGAGGACTGCTCCTTCTGCGCCCAATCCAGCTCGTTCCAGACCGATTCACCAGAATATGAGTTGATGGATGTGGAGGAAATTGTTGCTGCCGCAAAAGAGGCAGAAGCTTTTGGAGCCAATGAATTCTCTATCGTTGCCTCTGGAACTTATCTCGATGACCGGAAGGAACTGGACCGGGTGATTGAGGCCATCAAACGCATCAAAGCTGAAACCCAGCTTGAAACCTGTTGCTCCCTCGGCCTGATGCCATTGGAACATTTGAAGGAACTGAAAGAAGCCGGACTGGATCGGTGCCACCATAATCTAGAAACCGCAAAAAGCCATTTTGATAAAATCGTTTCCACTCATACCTACGAGGATGAAGTAAATGCCGTGCAAAACGCCAAGGAAGCGGGATTAAAGGTCTGCGTAGGCGGTATCTTCGGGATGGGGGAATCGTTCGCCCAAAGGGCCGAACTGGCTTTTTCCATTCGCGATTTGGGCACGCAATCGTTTCCCATCAATTTTCTCAAGCCGGTTGAAGGAACCGGGCTGGAGCATCTGGAACCCATGCCACATTACGAAGCTCTTAGAACCATCGCCCTTTTGCGCTTGGTTTTACCGGATATCGACCTGTTCGTCTGTGGAGGACGGGAAGAGGTGTTGGCCGACCAGCAGGAGCAACTATTTTCTGCCGGCGCTAACGGAATTCTGGGGGGCAACTATCTTACGACCAAGGGTCAGGACCCGAAAAGAGATATAGAAATGATTGAAAACTTGGGACTAAATCCAGTTTACACCTCTATATAATTACTGCAATACAAAAACCCCTTTTCCCACACGGGAAAAGGGGTTTAGTTATTTGTTTTCAAGCCTATACAGAAAACCGAGCGATTTACGCTAACAGGTTTTCCTCGATGACCTTTTTAATCTCCGCTTTCGATTTTACCCCCACAACCTGCTGAACCACCTGCCCTCCCTTAATGAAAAGGAGCGTGGGGATACCACGTATGCCATAAGTGGTCGCAGTATTGGGATTATCGTCCACATTTAATTTACCAACCAGGATTTGATCCTCAAAGTCCCCGGCTAGCTCTTCAACGGTGGGCGAAAGCATTTTGCACGGCTGGCACCATTCAGCCCAGAAATCCAGCATAACCGGTTTGTCAGACTTTAGAACCGTTTGCTCAAATTCCGCATCGGAAATCGTGATTACTTTGGCTGACATTTACAACTCCTTAAATTAAAAAAAATGACTCTCTTGAATCGGATTCTTTGGAAAAATTTTAAAACATTTTAATTCATTTGCAAGAATCGCCTGGTACTAAAAACTTTCTTCCATCAAAATGAAAATGACGATCACATAGGAATGAATTTTTTGATACTATCATACTCCCCTATACCCGGCAAGTTCTTTGCCAGGTACTTTTGGGGAAAAATCAAATAAAGCCCCTAGGTTAAATGACTTGGAACAGGAGATTTAATAATGGCTGATGTCGTTAATTTTTTCGCGTATGGAGAATTGATCAACGAAGATTATTTTAAAGAGAAGGGCCTGGAATATGTATCCAAATCTTCGGTGACTCTCTCGGCCTGGCGACGGGTTTTCAACAAAATTCCTATTGATAACGGGGGGTTAGAAAAACTGGGGCTGGTGAATATCGAGCCAACCCCAGACAATTCCGGGATGATGCATGGAGAACTTTATGTAATGGATGAGAGGTTTCTTCCTAAACTGGATGAACTATTTGGCCACCCCGACGAATACCAACGTAAAGTCATGCGCTTCAACCGCCATGATTTCATCTTGGTAAATGGGCTGACTTATATCGCCCGGCCGGATAAAATCGCGACTGGACTAAAACCCAGCAAAGCCACTATGAAAATCTTCAGGAAAGCAAAAAAGCTTTTTCCCATGCTTTATTTCTCCCGGCTTATGAACACACCCACCTGCGATTAAGTCGCTGAAGGGAACCCCTCATGAACGTATTCACAGCGTTGGTGAGAAAACCCGGATTAAATTTTTCTCAGGCTTTATCGGAACATCCACAAAAAAATAATATCGACCTGGCTCGCGCTCTGCGGCAACACGAATGTTATGTCGAAGCCCTGCAAGAGGCTGGGGGCAAGGTGGAGCACCTGCCTGCCCAGGACCATTTGCCCGATGCCACGTTTGTGGAAGATACGGCTGTCATTCTGCAAGATAAAATCCTGCTTTGCCCGATGAAAGCACCCTCGCGACAAGAGGAAGCCCAATCCATTGCCAGCGTGCTGAAAATGCACCGGGATTGCGTGACCCTGGACTCCCCCGCAACGCTTGATGGCGGGGACGTGATGAACACTCCCGACACGATTTTTGTTGGTCTTTCGAAACGCACCAATTTGCAGGCCATGGTAGCGCTCTCCAAACTCACATCTAAAAAAGTAGTTCCGGTTGCCGTGATTAAAGGATTGCATCTCAAAAGCGCCGCAACCTATCTTGGCAACAATCTAATAATATTAGATCCCTCCCGGGTGGATTCTTCACACCTGAAGCAATTTGACTGGATTGAAGTAAACGAAAACGAATCTTATGCAGCCAATTGCCTGGCCTTGGGAAACAGTGTTCTGATACCCACCGGATTCCCAAATGTCCGCGAACAAATTCGTGCGCATGGATTAGAGACCCTCGAACTGGAAATGAGCGAATTCGAAAAAGCCGATGGCGCAGTGACTTGCTTAAGTTTGATCAT
>CATMOP010000086.1 GCA_950072225.1 uncultured Nitrospina sp. | reverse complement strand
ACGCCTTGAGGAAATGGGCAATAGCTTATTGAGCCGAGACAGCCCTTTGCTAGCCAAATAAAGCGATGGCACATTGCGCCCCACGCCTAGTGGTAAAGTTCTTGCGAAAACCCCGCCACTCCTTTATTTATAGGCTGACAACATTAAGCTTATTCAGGCCGACCTTCTTGAAACTTAAACTTTCCCATTACGACTTCGATTTACCGGAGAACCTGATAGCCCAAAAACCAACCCAGCGCAGAGGACAGTCCCGTTTGCTGGTAGTAGACCGTGAAAAGCAAACCCTAACGCACGATACTTTTAACAACTTAAAAAACCATCTAAAAAATCATCCCCTGATGGTATTTAATGATACCCGTGTCATCCCGGCAAAACTCCAAGCCCGTTTGGAATTTAATTCCAGGCAAGTTGAAATATTGCTCATTCGCAAACTTGATTCTGAGGTATGGGAAGCCATGATAAAGGGTTTGAACCGTTTAAAACCGGGAGCCGAATTCAAATTTGAGAATAGCGATTTAAGTGCCCAATTCCTCAGGCGGCAGGACAACCGAGCCCATATAAAATTTTCATCTCATAAAAAGCTATCCGCCTATTTAAACCAGAATGGCCGAATGCCACTGCCCCCATATATACATAGACCTCTTGATACGGATCGACACACGCTTGAATTAGATAGAAAACGTTACCAAACCGTTTTTGCCTTGCATTCCGGAGCCATTGCCGCCCCAACAGCAGGTTTGCATTTTACCCAGTCCCAATTGAGAATTCTTCGCGGAAAATTTACCGACACAGCCCGCCTGACACTGCATGTAGGTCCAGGAACTTTCATTCCCATACGCGAAGAAAATATTATCCTCCACAAAATGGAGCAGGAATACTTTCAAATTTCTCCGGTTAACTGGAACAAGATCACTCAAGCAAAAAAGAAGGGGCAAACTGTTTTAGCGGTGGGAACAACATCCACCCGGGTCTTGGAAACCCAGGCGTTCGAGAAAATAATCCGGAAAGCCATATCCGGGTGGACCAATTGTTTTATTTATCCAGGATGGGAGTTCAGGAAGGTGGATCACTTGCTCACCAATTTTCATCTGCCCAAATCAACACTATTTTTGCTGGTATGTGCCTTCATGGGAGAAAAATTAGCGAAAACAGCCTATTCCGAGGCTATAAAGAAAAAGTACCACTTTTTCAGCTACGGTGATGCGATGCTAATTCTTTGAAAGTAAGGCCCTCGGCCAAGATTTGATCAAGCCTTACCTTCATCCACCGCCTGTTTGAAAAATTTACCCGATTTAAAACGAACCACTTTCCGGGCAGAAATTTCAGCTTCCTCACCCGTTTTAGGGTTTCTGCCAATACGCTTGGTTTTTGATCGGACTTGAAACGTTCCGAACCGACGCAAGATAACCGGTTCCCCATGACCTAGTGATTCTTTAATCAATTCAATCACTGTTTCCACTGCCTCTTCAGCTTTGGTCCTGGACAAACTGGCTCGAGATGAAACCTGGTTAATGATATCTTGTTTGGTCATGCTTCCTCCTTAAAAACAAGCTAATGATATTTTTATAAAATTAATGGGTCTAAATTTTAATTTCAGTATTCACACCCTTGACAAAAAAATCCATGCTTCTCAACTCATTTCATCAAGGTAAACCGGGAACCACCTCGGCTGATAAATTACATCCTATTTATTGCATCGGTGGCTTTACTTTATCACTTAAATTAAAAATATCAATAATTTATTCAAGAATTTAGCAGTATTTTCTTATCCTGGGAATATTTCGAATTTCAAGCTTGAAGAGGTTTCGGGAACAGACAAATCCGGGCCTGAGAAAACCTTTTTTTTAAAAAGGTTTACAGAAAAGCTGTGTTAACTCGACCCATCAAGTAGGAATAAGGAGGAAAAATTTTATTGGGGAGGGGTTAGCGGATTTTTCGTTTGCACGATGTAATAAACCTGATCACCGGGTTTTATCAAATTCAACCTCTCCCTGGCAATTTTTTCAATTTCGTAGGGGTCTGACTTCAAAGCGTCAATTTCCAACCGAAATTTTTCATTCTTAGCCCGCAAGCTTTCATTTTCATGTTTCATTTTCAACTGTTCCTGCTCTAAATAGTAAGCATTTAAAATACCATTCTCGTGAAAAACCGCCATCAAGACCAGCAATAAAAAAAAGCCTAGGCTCAACAAAAGAATCTTCTGGTATCGAGAACTTTCAGTCATAAGCTACTAACCGTGCGGAGAACCTCCGCTGGTAATGAGCCATATTTATCTTGCGGGCAAACGTTCTCTTGGGCTCAACGGGTTATTGCTAGTCGGCCCCACGCCCAGTGGTTGCTCGTTGGCCCTTAGTGGTGGTGGAGGTTATAAAAAACATCTTTACCCCGGTAAACTGCTGTATCTCCGAGGATTTCTTCAATACGTAAGAGCTGGTTATATTTGGCAGTACGATCGGTTCGGCTCAAAGATCCCGTTTTAATCTGACCCGCATTTACCGCCACAGAAATATCCGCAATGCTGGTGTCTTCAGTTTCCCCGGAACGATGCGATATAACGGATGTATATCCTGCTCTTTTGGCCATTTCGACAGCATCTAGTGTTTCCGTAAGGGTTCCTATTTGATTTACTTTAATCAGGATAGAATTGCCGACCCCTTGCTGAATTCCTTTAGCCAGAATTTTTGTATTCGTGACAAACAGGTCATCACCGACAATTTGAACGGAATCACCAACTTTGTCCGTCAATTTTTTCCAGCCCTGCCAGTCATTTTCAGCCAGACCGTCTTCAATACTGACAATGGGATATTTGCCCGCCAAACGGACCAGGAAATCCACCATCTCATTAGATGTCCATTTACTATTACCTTCTGCTGACAGGGTGTATTTTTTGTTGGAGAACAATTCGCTGGCGGCGACATCCAGAGCAATTAAAATATCTTTTCCAACTTTATAGCCAGCGCTTTTAACAGCCTTAATCAAAACTTCAATAGCCTGCTCATTCGATTGCAGGTCAGGGGCAAATCCGCCCTCATCTCCAACAGCGGTATTGAAGCCTCCCTTTTTCAAGACTCCTTTCAAATGGTGAAACACTTCGACACCCATTCTTAAAGCCGCTGAAAAAGATTTTGCACCAACCGGCACGATCATAAATTCCTGGATATCCACATTATTGTCCGCATGCATACCACCGTTCAGCACGTTCATCATGGGAACTGGAAGCTCTTTGGCGTTAGTACCTCCGATATACTGAAACAAGGGCAGGTCAAGATCATTTGCCGCCGCCTGGGCCACCGCCAAAGAAACCCCGAGTATGGCATTAGCGCCCAGATTGCTCTTATTGACCGTTCCATCCATTTCTATCATCAGTCGGTCAATCAAAATCTGTTCTGTAACTTCAATCCCGATAATTTCCAATGCAATTTTGGTGTTTACATTTTTTACCGCCTTGGAGACTCCTTTCCCCATATAAACCTTGGGATTCTTATCGCGGAGTTCCACCGCTTCCCGCGAACCGGTGGATGCTCCGGATGGAACGGCGGCCCGGCCCATAGCACCACTTTCCAGGGTCACGTCCACTTCCAGCGTAGGGTTGCCCCTTGAGTCCAAAATCTGTCTGCCCAGCACCTCGATGATTTCGCTCATAACCTCACTCTACAAGTTGTCCACGGGCCGCGGTTAACGCTTTGCGGCTGGCTTCTAGTGTTAGGCTGATTTCCTCATCCGAATGAACCACAGACATAAAACCGGCCTCAAATTGGGAGGGTGCGACATAAACCCCCTCCTCTAATAATCCATTAAAATATCGTCCAAACAAATCCGTGTCACAGGATTTGACCGTTTCAAAGTCAACGATTTCCTGATCGGTAAAAAACATGGAGAACATCGAACCCACACGGGTAAATTGAGCCTGAATACCAAGAGCATCGACATTTTTCTTCAAACCTTCACAGAGTTTTGCCGATTTCTGCTCCAGAGTTTCATAAATCCCCTCTTGCGAGAGCAGATCCAGCATTTCGTTCCCAGCTGCCATTGCCAAGGGGTTCCCGGACAGGGTACCCGCCTGGTAGACCGATCCCACCGGAGATATATGATCCATCACTTCCCGAGAGCCGCCATATGCGCCTACAGGCAGTCCTCCGCCGATTATTTTTCCCAAGCAAGTGATATCCGGATTCACTCCAAACAGTTTTTGCGCGCCTCCTAACGAGACCCGGAACCCTGTAATAACCTCATCAAAAATCAGCAACGCACCAGCATTTTGGGTCACGTCACGCAGGGCTGCAAGAAAACCCGGTTTTGGCGGGACCACACCCATATTGCCCCCAATAGGTTCCACAATTAGCGCGGCAATTTCTTTGCCCTCTTTTTCAAAAAGCTCACGAACCTGATCTACATTATTGTAAGGAAGGTTCAAGGTTTTTTCGGCAAGACTGGAAACGATACCAGGACATTCAGGAATTCCCAAGGATGCCAGCCCAGAACCCGCTTTAACCAAAAGGCTATCTCCATGCCCGTGATAACATCCCTCAAATTTTACAATCTTGTCACGTCCGGTAATTCCCCGGGCCAAACGCAACGCGCTCATCACCGCCTCGGTACCGGAATTCACCATACGCACCACTTCAACAGAAGGTACAGCCTGGACTACTTTTTCCGCCAACTGGATTTCCACCTCCGTAGACGCGCCATAACTGGTACCTAACTGGGCCTGCTGAGTTATGGCAGACACAATTTGAGGATGAGCATGACCGAAAATGAGTGGCCCCCACGATCCCACATAGTCGATAAACTCGTTTCCATCGACATCCGTAATCCGTGACCCCTTGGCGCTTTTGATAAACAAGGGATCTCCCCCCACGGCATTAAAAGCCCTGACGGGACTATTCACCCCGCCCGGCATCACCTTCTGGGCAATAGAGAAAAGTCGACTGGAATTGTTTCTGTTCATGGACATTAGCCAAATAAAATTGATAGCTCATCTTTAAGGGTTAGCGGGATTTTTTCAGGATCAGTGACCACGGCGAATTTTGCGGCTTCACAACAGGAACAAGGTTTAATGCTTCCCAACATGGGTATTAATTCCTTAAGAACCAACTGCGCCTGCTCTACATTCTTATGCATGATCTCCAACACCGCTTCAAGAATAACGGGCTCTTCCTCTACATGCCAACAATCAAAATCTGTCACTAAAGCCAGGGTTGAATAGCATAGGCCCGCTTCCCGTGCAAGCTTGGCCTCGGTGACATTGGTCATTCCTATGACATCGACATTCCACTGCCGATATAAATGCGATTCCGCCCGGGTGGAAAACTGGGGCCCTTCAATACAAATATAGGTTCCGCCTTCATGAACATTTGCTCCAGCCTTTTGCGCGGCCCGAAAGAGGGCTTTCGCAGTAGAAAGGCAAATCGGGTCTGCCAGGCTGACATGACCAACCATTCCCTGGGTAAAAAATGTGCTGATACGCAGATGCGTCCTGTCAATAAACTGATGGGGCACCACAAAATGACCGGGAGGAACATTTTCCTTCATGCCTCCTACGGCACTTACGGAAATAATCCGTTCGACCCCGATTTTTTTCATCGCAAAAATATTTGCCCGGAAGTTTATTTCAGAGGGAGGGATAACATGCCCCACACCGTGCCGGGGAAGAAAAGCCACTTTAACCCCTTCCAGTTCCCCTACAACTATGCTGTCCGAAGGGGAACCAAAAGGAGTATTCACCGTTATCTTTTCGATCACATCAAGGCCCTTCATTTGGTATAATCCGCTCCCGCCAATCACACCCAGCAATTTATCCGCCATGAAAACTTACTCCATTCAATTTTGAAAGGGATTTAGCCCAAAGGCCTTAGAGTTTTAAAAGGACAAAAAAGTGATGGACAAACAGAAGGTCCATCCGATTGAAGAAATGATACCCCTTCCCCATTACAAGAAAAGGTTCAAGAGATTTGTTTCCCACCTATGGTTTAACCCGGTTAAACCGAGCCACCTGTCTTTCTTTCCACCTCACTCAGCAAAAATTTCAGCTCCGTGATCTGTTCGCCAGCCTTGCTGATTTCTTTCTCTTCTTGCTTGAGGTTTAGAATCTTAACATTCACATCTTCCGCCAGTAAGTTCAATGAACTCAAACGTTTTTCCACCTCTCCGAGCAAATTGATCTTGCTGTTCAATAGATCAATTTTTGATTCAGCATCCTCTGTAATGGAGGTCAGTTTTTCAATATTCAGGTTAATTTTATCGAAATTTTCTCTTTCCTTATCAATTTTTTCTTTTTCAATATTAGTGCGGCTAATCACTGCCTCAAGTCCAGCAAGAGCCTGCTGGGTTTGTTTGACTTTTTCCTCACTTTCAGAAACCAGGCTGATACGTTTCTCTGTCCTCTCCAGCATATTGCTGAGCAGATCCAACTTCTTTTCAACCTCCAGCATGAACTCCTGTTTTTCATCCAAGGCTTCCTGCCTGTTCAGCAAATCCTTCATCAAGTTATCAAGCTCCTGAAGTTTGGATTCCGTCTTCTCAACCCGGGCCGAGTCCTTATTCAGCTCATCCATTTTTCCTTCAAAGTTAGTGGTTATCTGCCCTAGCTCCTCACGAATCAAATCAATTTTTGATATTTCATCCTTGGCTTCTTGAACCTCCTTAAACCGCGTGCGTAATTCAATTTCCTGGATACTCAGTTTTGAGGAAATATTATTCATCCTTTTTTCTTGGTCATCAATGGCTGCCTTTTCCTTGGACAGATCGAGTATTTTCTCCTCAATTATATTTGCCATGGACTTTAAATCCTCAAGCTTCTGGTCCACCTTCTCAAGGAAATCTATTTTTTTAGAAACTTTAGCAATCTTAATGTTCGCCTCTTCAATAAAGAAATCCAGGCCGTCCACCTTCTTTTCCATCTTCTCAATAAGGGCTTTCCTCTGCACCTGGGTTTCCATCTTCACATCAAGACTGATGACCATTGAGCTGAGATCATTAATTTTTTTACCCACCTGGTCCACCAACTGTTGCTTACGGATGATCTCATCCATTTGTTGCTGGGTGGACTCGCCGATCTCCTCAACCCGTCTGAGGATCCCAGAGATGGAGTCAACCTTCTTAATTTCCTCATCCAACCGCTTGACCTTCTGTTCCGCTTCCTCGGCCATGACGTTAAAGCGGCTCATCTTTTCATTGGCAATATCGATGCTCTTCATCTCATCTTTCAAAATTTTCATTTTGTTACTGAGATTGTCTATCAGAAAGGAATTGAGCGTGTTTATCTTTTCCTCGGTCTTTTCAATGACGGCCTTTTCGTCATGGATCCTGGCAATTCGGGTCTCCACATCCACGGACACAGAATCCAAATCGCGCAAACGTCCGGTAATGCTTCGGATCATTTCATTTTTTATGGAAATGTTTTTGGACTCGATTTTCAATTCGCTGATTTGTTGCATCAGGCTGTGGACGGTATCCTGGGTCTCACTAAGCATAAAGCTCTGCCCAAGGAGCTTTTCATAATCATCCTGCACCTTGGCAAGAATACGCTTCAACCCTTCTGTATCGCGGGTATGGCTTTCTATGGTTTCCTTATCCTGCTTGATACGGTCATAGCGACTGTCAAGTTCCCCCAGGGTGTCTTTCATAACCCCGATTTTTACGGCGGCCGTTCTCATAAATTCTTTCATGTTGACAATGTCTTGCACCTGAATCGAAACGCTATCAAGTATATCTTCAAGCCGAT
>CATMOP010000085.1 GCA_950072225.1 uncultured Nitrospina sp. | reverse complement strand
GCCGAACCGGAAACCTGGCTTTTGCTCCTTGGCTTTCGGAACAGAAAAATCAGGTTTTCTCCATCGCTCGATTACTGGCGAGACTTTGTCAGACGTTTTGTCGTCCAGCTAAGCCAGATCTCGGACCTGGAGGAACTTCGGGGCAAAGCAGCGGTGGAACCGCTTGCCGAAGACGACATGCGGGCCCTTCTCGCCTCGGCCCCCATGATGACTGGAGTCGATTACCTGACCCGGGAGTTATTGGAAGACCTCTGGAGCCACCTGAACCGGGCCTTCTGCACACTCATCGAACGCTATGACGGCACCGTCGAAGCGTTCTTCAAAACCTATAGCCCCGAGACCCACCTGGCCGGACGTGTCTTTTTCCATCTGGTTGAAAATGCAAAGGGGGACGACCCCTTCGCATTCCTGGCAACCTACTCAACCAGGGTAGACGCCGAAGGCACCTCCCGGCATCTCCCACTCAAGTACGCACTTCAGGAGTATGAAGACGACCAGGAGGAGCCCGGCGATGAAACCACTGGGCGTGGGGCCAATGAGCAATAGTTTTCGCCGCCTGGAAAAAAAAGCCGCTTCCTGTCGTTTATGTCCCCGCCTCGCAGATCAACCCGCTGTCTTGAGTTCCGCCAATGGTTCATTAAACACCATGATTGTTTTTGTGGCGGAAGCTCCCGGCAGGTTTGGCGCAGGTCGTACGGGAGTACCGTTTCAGGGCGACCGGTCCGGCGATAATTTTGAAATCCTGCTGAATCATATCGGTTTGACCCGCCCCGAGGTTTTCATCACCAACGCCGTTTTGTGCAATCCGCTTGAGAATGGCAATAACCGTAGGCCCATTGCCGGAGAAATTAAAAACTGCGCCTCGCTTTTAAAAGAGTCCCTTAGCATCATCCGCCCCAGGGTGGTGGTCACTCTTGGTATCGTTGCCCTGCAATCCCTCAACCTTATCCTCGGCACCCGTTTTAAATTAAACCAGAACGTTGCTCAACCTCTTCCAACTCCGGATTTCACACTTTTCCCTCTTTATCATCCCAGCCCCAGAGTCACCAACTGGAAACGTCCCCTGGCCCAGCAGAAAAAAGATTTCAAAAAAATACCAGCGTGATACCCCTCCGGGGCATGCGTGATATCCTCTTCATTAACCTTCATGCCCTGAAAGGGTAAAGGCAAAGGATGAGCATAACGCGCTGGACTCAACTGGCAATAACTTTCGCTGTGGGACAGGAAGTCCAGACGGCTTAACGAGTCCTTGCCCTATTCCTACCGGGCGTGGCCCGGCCACGGGGAGTGGGCGAAGAGCTTCCGCAGGCGTGGTATTCTTCCTCAGCCTTCATGCCCCGCAGGGGTACAAATTGAAATGGATTTTGCCGCTAGCAACCATGCTCTCAGCTCAATGAGTTCTTGCTTATTGACTCCACGGCGAGTGGTGGGTTGACAAGCCGGGTGGTGGATTTTATGTATATAATAAAGGAAGAAATGTTTTTGAAAGAGAGGTTTGCCATGATTAATAACAATCCTTTTACAGACAAATTTTTTTCCCAGGGTCACAGGGCGCTGACGCAGGGAATAATTATTTTTGGCGGGATTCTGTTTCTCCTGGCCGTCCTTATTTTTGCCTACCCCACGCTGATCGCCTACTTCATTGCCGGGGTGATCCTTCTTGCCGGAATCTCCGTCCTGACCGTGGCCTGGAAACTCTGGCGGTTCCGCGAACATGTTTCCCAACTCGAAAATGGAGAAATCCATATAAATGGAAACAAGGTTTACCGGACGCGCGTTACCTACTTCAGGTGGGTTGCGTGAACCATGGTCGGATAAATGGCATCGACAAAGATTGGAGTTCCATCACCCTGGGGTGCTGGCAGATCGCGCCCAGCGGAGGATGGGGAAATATCTGTTCCCCAAAAGACGCCGAACGAGTCGTGCATACCGCCCTCGACCACGGCATCACCGCTTTCGATACTGCTGAAGGCTATGGCGATGGAGAATCGGAACGCCGACTGGGCAAAGCCCTGGGTTCCAAAAAAGATTCCGTCATCATCATCTCCAAAATCTGGCCCGATGCTGAACTGACTCTCAAAGCCTATCAGCAATGTCTGGATAATTCCCTCAAGGCTTTGGGCCGGGGTTATGTCGACCTTTACCTGATCCATTGGCCGGGAAGTTATTTCAACAATCGTGACAAAAGCACCCGGCTCATCGAGTTCATGAGCGCGCTCAAGGAAAGCGGAAAAGCCACAACTATAGGACTCTCCAATTTCCAGTCGCAGGACTTACGCCTGCTGGGAAACCAACTCCAAACATTTTCCATGAACGAGGTTCCTTACAGTCTGTTAGACCGAGCCTATGAAGGGGAAACCCTGAGCCTTTGCAAAAACTCCGGCATTCCTTACATGGCCTTCTCTCCCACGGCACAAGGCCTGCTGGCAAAACCCATGAGTCAGAAAGACCTGAAAATGCCCACCCGGCAAAACCATTTTCTGTATCAAAATCCAGTGTACTCGCACGCCAAAAAAGTCTGGCAAACCGTACGTGAACTAGCTGATGAGTTGAGCCATAAACCGATTGAGGTGGCTCTGGCCTGGGTGCTCACCCGCGAGAATATTTTTACCGCCATCGTGGGGTCGCGGAAACAGGAACAAGTTGCAGAGTTTGCAAAATCCGCCGAACTGAAACTGAGTCCTGGCCAGTTGCAACGCCTGACTAAAGCCAGCGATGCGTTTCCCATGGTGAAAAAAGGACATTGAATGAGCGAACATTGGGAAGAACCACCGGAAGAAGACGGCCTGACCCTGGGTCCTGAAGAAGCCCTGCAACGAGAGATCGAAAAATCCAAAGCCCTCAAGGTCGATCGCCTGCGTCTTCGGGACGAGATCGAAAAACTCAAGGCCGAAACAACCGACCTGACCCGGAAAAATCACCTGCTGAAAGAAAGGCTCACAGCACTGGGAAACCCTTCTGCCAACCCTGAGAAGGAGAGCGCATTTTCCCGAAACATTCTGATTTTTGCTCTGGTTTTTAGTTTTCTGGCCCTGCTTTGGTTCATGACTAAATTCTAGCTGGTGTCGATGGCATTGGAAAATGAAGATGATTTCTGCTACAATTCCCCTAAGTAGAAGAAATATTGAATCTTTATACCGATTTTCACCATCCTAGGTGCTAGAAGCATTCCTCTAATCAAGAAGCAGAAATTTCGCCTGATTCCTTAATTAAGCAAAACAAATAAATATTTTTGTAACACCGCCCCACCAATAAATATCAACAATTATTGAGAGGACAACCAAATGTGGGTAATTGAATTTTTTCATGTAATTATCGGAATTTTATGGATCGGGTTGCTGTACTTCTTCAATCTGGTTCAGGTGCAGTCCATGCCTAAAATGGTGGAGGAAGGTGCCGCCAAACAATACACCCAGATCATTCTTCCCCGCGCCCTGTTTTTGTTCCGGCATGCCGCGTTGTGGACAGTCATCACCGGCATCGCCTATTACATGGCCGGTCGTGGAACGGTTCAAGGAATTCCTAGCGGGGAAATCATGATCGGCATGTTGCTCGGCATCATCATGGCGGGCAATGTTTGGTTCATCATCTGGCCGAACCAGAAAAAGATCATCGCTGGCGAACTGGAAGGCGATGCCCTGGCTAAAGCTAAAAGAATGGCTTTTCTCGCCAGCCGAACCAATGCATGGCTTTCCATACCCATGTTGATCGGAATGATCGCCGCTAACCACGGCGGTATCATGTTCTAGCCAGCGCCACTAGGCGTGGGGCCAACTAGCAATGGCTTGTTTGGCTAGCACAAAAAAAGTTGTCTCGGTTTAATATGTTCTTCCCCCTGTTAAGGGGATCGAGGGGGTTTGTGCAAATCACCCCCTCTTCGAGTCCTTGCAGATTTTTCCACATAAAGGAAAACCTGCAGGCAACCGTTGGAAAGTTTTAAACAGTCTTTTCTCACAGTCAAAGAGGGGTTCGTCCACTGTCAAGGGGGCGAACCCTTTTTTTGTTTAGTCACCCAGAAACTAAACTCCCCTCTTATCAGCTTTGCAGGAAAGGCCACTGGGCAAGGGCTCGATTTAGCCGAGAAAGATTTTTCTAGCCAAAGAAACTATAGGAACATTCCCACCGGGCGTGGCCCGGTTATTCGGTGGTCAAGGCTTCCATGGGGTCGAGTTTGGAGGCTTTGATGGCGGGGAACACGCCGAAAAAAATACCGAGTCCGGCGCAGGCCCAACTTGCTATCCAAATGGAATTCGGATCAAGAATCAAAGTCCAGTGACCCCAGTGAGTCAGACCCAGCGTCAACCCCACACCCAGAACAATTCCCAGTCCACCGCCCAGAAACCCGATAATCAAAGACTCATAAAGAAACTGGTGAATGATATCCCTGCGGGTCGCACCCACGGCTCTTCTTATTCCTATTTCGCGTGTGCGTTCCTTGACCGATATCAACATCACCGCCAGAATACCGATGCCGCCTACCAGTAGCGATATGGCGGCAACACCCACAATCAGTTTGGTAAACATTTCGGTAGTCTCCAGTTTCAGTTCTTCCAGGTCCAGTTGGCTGATGAGGGTGAAGTCGTCGTTTCGATCATCTGTAAGCTTGTGACTTTCTCTGAGAAGTTCGCGGATATTTTCCGAAGCTTCGACAATGGTTTCCCGCGATGAAACGCGGACAAAAATTCGAGTGATATGAGTCTGGTTGACGATCCGGCGCATATAGGTTGAAATGGGGATCAGAATCAGGTCATCCTGATCCAGCCCATTGGTGTCCACGCCTTTCGGCTCAAACACGCCAATGATTTTAAATGGCATAAAATGCACCTTGATAACCTGACCCAGCGGGTCTTCTTCGCCAAAAAGATTTTTGACCGCCGTCATTCCTATAATGGCAACACGGTTAGCTGTTTTTGCATCCCTCTCAGAAAAATACTCACCACTTTGCAGGCTATAGTCACGAATAACCGGGAAATCGAGAGTGGAACCGGCAATGCGAGTTTCTGCGGAATTATTGCCAAACTTGGCCACCATACTTTTTTCTTCAAAAGGTGCCGCCCCTTCCACCTCGCCAATTTCTTCCATGATCCGGTTCGCATCCCGAACGGTCAAGGTAGTCACGTTGCCTGTAAGCCGAAGACGCCCTCCGCGCCGTTTCATTTCCCCGGCGTTGATGGTGATAAGGTTTTCTCCCATCCCGGCGATGACATCCATCACCTCCTTCTGCGAACCTTTGCCAATGGCCACCATGACGATCACCGAGCCGATACCGATCAAAACGCCTAAGGACGCCAGAAAGGTGCGAGTCCTGTGCGAAAGGAGCGCCTTAACCGCTATGCCGAGTGAGGAGAAGATTTTCATCATTGCATTCCTACTGTGATCGAATGGATTCTTCCGGACTCAAAAAGGCCGCCTTGCGGGCAGGGTGAATCCCGAATATCAAACCGATCAGTGTACAAAACACGAACGACAAGATAAAAGGCTCCACTGTTATATGAGTTGGAAGAACATCAAACCGTTTCAAAGCAAATGAAACAGCCAGTCCCAATCCAACTCCCATGGCCCCACCCAACAGAGAAACCAGAACCGACTCGAATAAAAACTGCAAGGTGATATCGGATCGGCGCGCACCGAAACAACGGCGAATGCCAATTTCGCGAACCCTTTCCCGAATAGATACCAAAAGAATATTCATAATAACGATTCCGCCAACCAGAAGTGAAACCGTTGAGATCAGGATCAACATGCGGTTCAGGGCCTGCTCTGATTCGGTCACCCATTGCATGATGCCTTCGGGAGTGATGAAACGGAAATCATCTGCGGCGAGAACCGAGAGATTATGGTTGCGGCGCAAAACCTGGCGTACGGTTTCCATGGTTTCCGGCACTTGCGAAGGGTTCAGGGTAACGACCTTGATACTGTGAAGGTGAGTCTCATGCGTCAGGCGCGACATGGAGGTGGTCAGCGGAATCAGGGCACGGTCGTCCGGATCGTATCCGCTTTCGGTCAATCCCTTTTCTTCCAGCAGGCCGATCACTTCATAGAACTGATTTTGCAGACGCACCATTTTACCAATGGGGTCTTCGCCTTTGAACAGTTTCCGCGTCGGGGTTGCACCCAGCACGACTGCCCGTCTTTTACGATCCAGATCGCTGTCGGACAAAAAATCGCCATCCACCATTTTCCAGCCGCGAGCCAACTGCCAATCCGGGGTCACCCCATAAACCCGGGTGCTGGTGAACTCCTTTTTATTGATGATCTGCAGGCGTTTTCTCTGGCGGGGCACCACCAGCCGGACGGTGGGAAGCGCAAGCAAGTCCTCGGCATCCTCAAGAGTCATGCTGATGGTATTTTTTGAGCGGGTAAAAAACATCCTTCCCGCGCCGGCGATCACCGAAAAAGATTCCGGACCAAACCCTATATTGGCAATACGGTCGAGAACCTTAACCTTGATGCCATCGCCGATAGCCACGATCACCGTTAAAGAAGTAATGCCGACCATCACCCCCAGGGTCATAAGAAACGTGTTGCCCCGGTTCAATCGTAACCCTCTCAGGGCCTGTCCAAAATTTTTAAAAATTCGCATACGCAGTCTCGGTGGACTTACAGAGAGAAAGTTTTTTCCTCATGGTCTGAAGCAATCTGCCCGTCACGGATGGAGACAATTCGCCCGGCATGTTGCGCCACCTCCAAATCATGGGTAATAAGCACAATGGTTTTGCCTTCCTTAATGAGGTTGTCGAAGGTCTTCATAATCTCGATGCCGTTTTTTGAATCGAGATTTCCTGTGGGTTCATCGGCGAGAATAATTCGAGGATCATTGATGAGAGACCGGGCGATGGTCACCCTCTGCTGTTCACCTCCTGAAAGCTGTCCCGGCGTATGATGCAAGCGGTGTTCCATCCCCACCTTGGCGAGCAGTTCTCGAGCTCTCTCCTTGATGTTGCTCGGAGGCCGTTTTGCGTAAACCAGCGGCAGGATGACATTTTCCAGCGCCGTAACTCCCGGCAGAAGATGGAAGGCTTGAAACACAAAACCGATTTTCTCGTTGCGGACGCGAGAAAGTTTTCGATCGTTCAATGTGCCGACCTCCTCGCCATCCAGAATGTATTCTCCGCTGGTGGGCTGGGACAGGCATCCCATGATTGCCATGAGGGTGCTTTTCCCCGCGCCGGAAGGCCCCATGAGGCTGACGTATTCTCCCTCCTTGATATGAAGCGTCACATCCTCGAGGACCCGTGTTTCAAAACCAATATTCCGGTAGCTCTTGCAGATGGAGTTCATTTCAATAAGATTCATCACCGCGGCCTTCTACCTTTGCGCTTTTTCGGTTTGTTGGGAATTCCAATCGCGTCTCCCTCATTGAGACCCGAGACCACTTCGATTCGACCGGCATCGCCATCCAGGATTCCGCCACCGTGCCGCTTGAATATCAGCGCGCGGTGGCTGCCGGGGTCGGCGTCGAAAAGAAGATGATCAGCACCTGATCGGTCGAAATCGAACCACGGCGGTATCACGGTTGTAAGCCAGCCGGACAAGGGCTCGACTTTCTGCGTCTATCTTCCCCTGGTCGATGATGCGGATTGAAACTGGCTGAAATAGCCTGGAAAAATCTGACGTTCTGCACCATCCTGTTCCGGGCGCGGCACAGCGAGGGAAGCATGACGAACATCATAAATCATCAGATCAGATTGGCCGGCCGGCCGGTCGGCCTGCCCAAATCAAGCGATTGGGATTT
>CATMOP010000084.1 GCA_950072225.1 uncultured Nitrospina sp. | reverse complement strand
CAAATAGAACGTATGCCCAAATCGTTAGCAACCAGAATAATGTGCTCAAAACATTTTTACGTTCAGCAATCCAGGCCACGGATTCTACATTGAGTGGATGAAACGCAAATAATGCAGAGACAACGGCACATTTCCATGGATCTCTTGTTATTCGATTTAAGACTATGAACAACAAAAGCACGTTCGTGGCGTGAATCAAAAGGCTGGTGAAATGATGGCCTGCAGGGTTCAATCCATAGAGTTGAAAGTCCAGCATGTGTGACATCCAGGTAATCGGGTGCCAGTTGGCAAAGTTGGAAGTGGTGAATGCCCAGCTAATACTTTCTAAAGTTAACCCCGATTGGAGTTGCCTGTTTTCCGTTACATACTCATTATCATCAAAATTTATGAATTCGTTATGTATCCCCTGCCAATAAATCAAAAAAGTTCCTGTTAACAAAAGAATGCAGATCATTCTAGGAGTGAATTGATTACCGTTCATAATTTGCTGCTAGAGAATGATTAGGAAGGAGGAAGACCTTTCTTGCCGGTGGCCCCGGTTTTTTTTATGCGCTCTAATAAGTTTTTCAAAACCTGGGTTTGTTGTGGAGTGGGATTGAGCGCGAGCCCTGCCTGAAGATGGGTCTTGGCTTTCTCTGGGTCATTTTTGAATTCCAACAACAGTTTTGCCAGGTTGAATCGAGCTGACAGGAGTTTTGGGTTTTGCTGAACCGATTTCTCAAGTTGGACGATCGCGGGTTCGAATTTTTGCGACTGTATCAGTTCGATTCCGGCCTGGTTATGGGCTCGGGCCTTGTCAGAAAAAAATTGGCGAGGTGGATAGTCGCCTGTGGTTTTGTAAAGCGCATCGGCACGATCAAATTCCCGGCTTGCCTGAACAAAATACCCCAGGTTCCCATACAGGCTGGCGAGGTTGAAATGGGAGCTGGGGTCCGTAGGTTTAATGTGTATGGCTTCCTTAAAATGTTTTTCGGCTTCGGGGAAGTTCCCCAGGCTTTTGTATGCGATGCCGAGGTTCTGATGAACGTCATAAAGATTGGGGTTGATCTGTAATAACGCCTTTAACGGTGTTAACGCGTTGGTATAATCTTCTTCCATCAGGTAATGGATGCTCAGGGTTTTCCCGATGCTCAATTTGTTGGGAGATTTCTTGAAGGTGTCGGCCCAGAGAGTCGAAGGTGATGCGTAAACCTGATTTCTCTTAACGACCATGATAGCAGTACAAATAAATATTAACAGGACGGCTCCCCATATCATGCCGCGCTTTTTGGCTTTGTCCGCAATCAGGTAGAGGAGGACTGCAAAGAACAGGCAGAGTCCGAATGAGGGGATATACATATTGCGTTCACTGAATAAATGGGTGCGCGGCATGAACGAATTTGTGGGAGCGATGGTCAGGGGAAACCATAAGACACAGAATGTCAAAACCGAACTTTTTACATAGAATTTTTTAACGGCCAGAAAAATACATAAAAGAATGATCGCGATGGAAACGAGAAGAGAGGCCCAGGATACCTGAGTTGGAAAATCGTATTCAAAGGTCAGATTGACCGGGAACAGGAATAGTTTCAGGGGGTGTTTGAGAAGGTCTAACTGTACCAGTCCAAGGGTGAGGTGGATTTTTTTGAAAAACCCTTGAATAACGCTGAACACGTTAGGAGAAAGGAAAAAAGCGGCCCCGGCCAGAGCCGGGTAACAGAAATAAAAACCGAGCCGCGAACGAAACGGAGGCCATTTTTGTCCCTGCATAAAACATAAGTCATAAAGGATAATTATTGCAGGCAGGGTGATAGCAGATTCCTTGCTCAGGACTGCCATGAAAAAAATTATCAGGGATAGGGGATAGAAAGCGAAACGGAGAACTCTCGAACCCTTCAAGCTTGCAAGAATAAATAACAACAAAGATAAAAAGTAAAACAGTCCGGCCAGACCACCGGGTCGGCCTGAGATATAGGTCACAGTTTCGGTTTGAATGGGGTGGAGCCCAAACAGGAGGGCAGTGATCAGTGCTATTTTCAGTGCCGCGTCTTCGCCCCAGGACGTTCCTTTCGCGATGGTCAATTGAGCGATGAAAAAAACCAGGAAGGTGGTGCCTATGTGAATCAGAATATTGAAGAGGTGGTAGCCGAAAGGGTTGTCCTGCCCCCATTGGTAGTTCAGTGCAAAACTCAGGCCATTGATATGGCGATAGCCGATGTTTGACAGGTTGGTGTAATGATCCATATTAGTTATTTGTGGTGTGCCATAAATATGTCTTTCGTCATCGCTCTGGAGGGGAGTGTTTAATCCGTTGGCGTAAATGAGAAAGATGATTCCGGCGAGGGCAATAAAAATATTGAGAGTGTTCAACCGGGTAAAGAAAAGTTTCACTGATCAGTACGGTTATAGATGGGCATTGTCGACAAGGCAGGTGAAAACTTGTGGTTATTTGGGGGCTTGATTTGTAAGCCAAATCGGGTCAAAATCACAGAGTATCTTAACTCTGGTTAGTTTAGCAGAATTGTCTGAATTTTGCGCCTGCCAGATTGCAGGTGTTGAATCTGGCACCAATCGAATTTTTTCTCTTCAGCTTAACGCGCCCGATCGTTTGAATCGTCCCTCCAAAACTTTGAATCATTCTGTTTTCCCGGCGCTGATTTTTTGGAGCGCGCTTTCTGTAATCCTGCATGCCTTTTATATCAATACGCCCTTTGTGAATTTGGAATATGTATTCGCCCAGGCGACGCAGAGCCTTCTTGATCCTGAAACGGGCATGTCCAATTATTTTTCCATGCAAGCCAATCCACTGGGGTACGTATGGTTCTCCACGCTTTTTCATTTCCTCATGGGGGAACCCGAGGGTTTCTGGAGTTATCGCCTGGCATCGGTTTCAGGTTTAGTGGCAATTTTAGGTGCTGGGGCAGTATTCACCTCTTCTTTAAAGCCGGACCATAACAAAGAGTTTCATTTATGGTGTGCCCTGGTGACCTTTTCTCCCTTGATCTGGTTGTTTTCAGGTCGAGCCACTGCCGATATCTTGCCGGTTGGTTTGTTGCTGTTGAGCTTCGCCTTGGTTTTTAAAAGTGAAGCAAAGCCTGTTTATAGATGGCTGTCGCCGGTAATTTTTTTATCAGCTATATTGGTTAAATATCATGCTCTGTTGATGGCCCCAGGTTTTATTTATATTTTCTGGTGTCAGAACGAGTGTCAATTCAATAGGGCGTGGGTCAAAAAATGCGGCCAGTTTTTTTTACTACCTCTGCTGGGATTTTTTACATATTTATGGGTCATTTATAACCAGTATGGATTTTTTCTGGCGCCTGACAACCATTCCCAACTTGAATTCGGGTTCGCCAATTTTATAAAAACCTTTTCCTTATATGCCAGTTATCTGGGGATATTGTTGGGGCCGCTTGCTCTCGTCAGCATTCTCAGTGTGCGGAAAAACTGGTCGGAGAAATGGTGGGTCCTGTTGGTGGCGGGTTTAGGGCTTGGTGTGTGGACGAGAATAAATCCGTTTGGATTTCAGGGTGGAGAAATGAACTACGGACCATTGGATGGGCTGTTGAACGGATCATTGGTTTTTTTGGTAAAAGGGTTGGGGGGAATATTCTTTTGTTTTCTCGTTTTTGATTGTTTTTTTGAGGCGAACAAAAATAAAAATGCTGTTGCGGGATTTATTTTGACGGTATGTCTTCCCTTTTTATTGATTTGTTCTGCCACCCGCCCGGCCCAGAGATATCTGGTATTTTTGATTCCACTAATTTTCTATTTCCTGGTTTTTTATAAACTCCAGGGTCGCATTTTTTTCAGGTCGGTTCTTGGTTGGGGCACGGTGGCGGTTTTTGTTTTGGCCAACATTTTTGCGGTGAACTACCAGGTTGCGCAAGCCCGGGCCTCCGATAACATGGCCCAATGGCTGATCGAAAACAAGATGATTGAGCAAACTCATCCGGGGAGTATCTATTCCAACAGTGGGCAGTATTTTACTGCGTTCGTGGGGAGCCCCAAAACCCACCGCGTTTTGGAGAGTTCCGGGGATGTGAAAACATCATTGCATTCCGAAAAGGTGGTGGTTTTTGGCAAGACCTTGAAAACCTATTATCTGCCGGTTCCCCAAAAAAACTTATGAAATATGGAAGAATTCAGTACATATTAAAGGCGGATCGTTAAAGGTCATGTTTTGAGATGTCGTTAAGACTATGTTAGATCGTACGCCGTTTTGTTCTTTTATCTCCGGTTGGGAAAAGGAAAGCTAATGCCAATAAAACATCCTAAGCATTTGCTGATAATAGGGGGCGGGGTGTTCCAAGTGCCTGCCATCAAGACCGCCAAGTCCATGGCCTTGAAGGTTGTGGTGACGGACTATAATCCGGAGGCGGAAGGCATGCTTTTGGCCGATTACCCGATTGAGGTCAGCACTCGCAATATCAATCTTACCGTCAATATTGCCAAACAGTTCCACAGGTCTTGCCCGCTTGATGGAGTGATGACCGTGGGGACAGACGCGTCCCAGACGGTTGCGGCCGTGGCCGATGCTTTGAACCTGCCGGGAATTCCCTTTGAGGTTGCCGAACGCGCCACCGACAAAATCAAGATGCGCCAAGTGTTAAAAGAGAAGGGTGTTCCGGTTCCGGACTTTCGACCCATATGGACTCTGGAAGAATGCCAGCAGGCTATTCAAGACATGCCCTTGCCTCTGGTTATCAAGCCCTGCGATAATATGGGGGCTCGAGGGGTGCGAAAAATAGAACGTCTCGATGACCTGATTTCTGCTTTTCGTGAGGCCAAAGAAGCCTCAATCAGTGGAAAACTCATCCTGGAAGAGTTTATGGAAGGTCCTGAATTGAGCTTGGATGCGTTGGTGTTTGAGGGCAGCATCCATATTACCGGAGTGGCGGATCGAATCATCGAACGGGCTCCCTATTTTGTTGAAATCGGGCACACACTTCCTTCCGCCTTGCCAGAGAAACAACAGTCCAGAGCTGTTGCAGTTTTTAAACAAGCCATTTTTGCATTGGGGATCGATATCGGGGCCGCCAAGGGCGATATCAAAATAACTCCTGAAGGCCCAAAGATTGTCGAGATTGCCGCCCGCTTGAGCGGAGGCTGGATGTCCGCCTACACTTATCCATTGTCTACGGGAGTCAATCTATATAAAGCGGCGATCCAGATTGCCTTGGGTGAAACGCCTACCGACCTGAAACCGAAAACCTCGCTGGTGTCTGCGGAACGGTCCCTGTTTCCCCTGCCGGGAAAAATCCTTTCCATTCGAGGAGTAGAAGAAGCCCGCAAAATTAAAGGGGTTAAAGAAATTATTCTTATGAAAGAAGCCGGGGACATGGCGGAGGAACCCCGAAGTAATTTGGGCAAGGTGGGTTACGTCATCACCGTTGGGAAAACCCGTGAGGAGGCCATTCGCATCAACGATCTGGCCCGGGAAATTCTGAAAATAGAAATTGGCGCTTCCAATGACCTGACTTGGGACATCATTCGCAACAACGCACGGAAAAAATTTTATATCGCCTGTAAAGCCTGCGTAGTTTGCGATGGATTGGAATGCGCTGGAAAAGTTCCGGGAATTGGTGGAATCGGCACTGGTAGCAGTTTCACCGAAAACCTGACGGCGCTGGCTCGTTATCAGATCAACCTGAGGACCATACATGAGGTGAAAATCCCCGATACTTCGGTGGAGTTGTTTGGGCACAAGCTGGCTCTTCCGGTTCTGGCGGCACCCATCACCGGTATGGAAACCAATTTGGCAGGTGGCATGGATGAAAGAGAATATGCCGATGCTATTCTCGACGGTTGCCTCGAATGCGGCACCCTGGGAATGGTAGGTGATGGGGCGAGTCCCAAAAAATATTTGATCGGATTGGAGGCCATTAAAAAACGGGGTGGGTTAGGAATTCCCATTTTCAAACCCCGGGAATACAATCTCGATATCATTAAGCGGTTCAAAGCCGCCGAAGACGCGGGAGCCATTGCCGTTGGAATTGATATTGATGCCGCTTCGTTTAAAACCATGACCCTGAAAGGCCAGGCGGTGGGACCCAAAACGATCCAGGAATTGCAGGAACTGAAATCGCATTTGAAAATTCCTTTCATATTAAAAGGCATTATGAATGTGGAGTCGGCGTTGGCGGCGATAGAGGCCGGGGCCGATGCCATCGTTGTTTCCAATCATGGAGGAAGAGTGATGGACCATATGCCGGGGACCGCGGAAGTTCTTCCCGAAATCACAAATGCCGTGGGTGGCCGAATCAAAGTCCTGGTCGATGGAGGTATTCGTGAAGGCACCGATATCCTCAAAATGCTGGCACTGGGGGCCGATGCTGTCATGATTGGTCGGCCGGTCTGCATCGCTGCGTTCGGGGCCGGTCAGGAAGGCGTCTCCTTTTATTTAAGGGAAAAATTGAATGAATTGAAAAAAGCCATGATCCTGACAGGGTGTGGTTCAATCTGTCATATTGATCCTTCTGTCATATTCCGTAAAAAGGGGGAACGGTAAGTGAAATCCAAAAAAACGGTTTTGAAGGTGGTGCCGGTCAAACCGGGTCAGGACCTACGGTCCACCCTCATGGAATTGAAAAACCCGTTCGGGGCTTGCGGGCTCAAACTGTCGACTGAAGATGCCGGCATGAGTATGGAGCAGATCGGTTACTGGGCAGAATCAGCCGGCAATACCCTGCCTGCTGTGGTCAAGATAGGTGGACCTAACGCCCGGAACGATATCAAACAACTCCTGCCTATGAATATTGATGGACTGATCGCACCGATGGTGGAATCGCCCTATGGCCTGGAAAACTTTATTTCCGCTGTGCGTGATTTCACCACTCCGATGCGGTTTGAACGATTGAAAAAACAAATCAATATTGAAACAGAGACGGCGGTCCGCCAACTAGACTCCATCCTCTTAACTCCGGAAGCGAAATATATTGACGAGATCACCATTGGTTGCAGTGACCTGTCCGGGTCTATGAAGAAATCCCGGTGGGACGCAAGTTTCATGGCTCAAGTGGTGGAGGTGGTCAAAAAAATTCAAAGAAAAAACATCCCCGTTTCGGTGGGAGGTGGCATTTCTCCCCAAACCATTGATGGATTCCTGGAACAAGTCCGGCCGGATAAATTCAATACACGGGTTATCACATTTAAAGTGGAGCCTGGCCGAGACTATTGTGAAGCAGTTCAATCGGCGTTACGTTTTGAGATCCTCATGCTTGAACACGATTCCTCCCGCAAATTCATCTCCCGCGATGAAGAAAAGTTCCGCATCAAAGAACTGAAAAAGAGAATGAAATAAGTTTTCTGGAACCTCCCAAATTAAAGCGATCTCTTTCCATTTTTGCCTGCAATCAGTCATTCAGGATATTATTGACAAAATACTGAAATGGCTTACAATACAACCCTCGAATTACCCTGAAATTAAGTAGATATATGGATTTAGCTGAATTCCAATTCGATGGGATTCCTTTAAATTATTGATTCTTTAAACTCTCACACCCAAAACCTATTTCAATTTTTATTTTGGAAGGCAGGAGAAGACGATGCAATTAACTGGCATGCTTTGGGGACGTGAATTATTGGACCTCGTAGAATTTCCTCATTCAGAAGTCCGAGGTCCTGAACTCAGTGTCGACGAAATCAAAGACATGATCAAGCGGCACGGTCAGATTTTTATTAAGCCTTTGTTTAAAGGTGGGGTTGGAAAAAAAGGGAAGTCCGGTTTGCTGGGCCGGGTAGACAACATTGCCGATGCCCTTAAAGAAAAGGAACGTTTGTATTTTGCAGAACATGTGGATGGGTTCCT
>CATMOP010000083.1 GCA_950072225.1 uncultured Nitrospina sp. | reverse complement strand
TTCGCGCAGTTTTTGCAGGCGTATGCGAAACTCGGAATTTTCTTGTTCAAGGCGGACCTTGTTTTCCTCCAGCTCTTTTTCTTTCGCAAGAATCCCTCGCATTTTGATATTGGTTTGTTCTTCCTTTTCTTTTAAGCGTTCCAGCTGTTGTTCGAACTCCAGTTTCAGTTCGTCTGGGAGGTTAAAGGTGATTTCAGATTCCTTAAATTTTCTTGGCTGCGGTGTGGCTTCTACGGGTGAAGCGGGTGTGGATTGCGGGTTTTCCACGACTTGGATAAATGTGTAGTTCGGGCCCAAGATCAGTTCTGCGGGATTTCCCTGGCTGGAAATGGTGTCGAATAGTTCGCGGTTAAGTTTTTCACGTAGGGAATTCAGCCAGGTCAGATGTTGCTCCTGATTTTCTGGAAGTGAAACTGGAGAATTTTCCAGTGCCATTAATATTTCGAGGGGATCTATAGGAGCCCTGCCTTCAGGGTTTTGCCCCGGACCGTAAAAAGACTGGATCGTTTGAAATAAGGCCACGGCCTCCGGGTCACCTGATCGGGAATAGTGATCGGCAAGCAATTGGATATCTTTCAGGCTGAAATTTTTCCGGGCCATGATGGATTGCTAGTTTAAAGGGTTGTTTTTAAGGCTCTTTATAATAAAACGGTGAAATCAAGTTAAAACCTTACCCCTATATTATAGCAAAGTAAAAGGAGGGGGCAAAGGGTCGCCTTCAGGCTGTTTTCCACCTTCCGTGCTTGATTTCCGGGATGAGCATCAGGGTCGCCAGAAGCATCATGGCGCAGGACAGGATGCCTATGTTTTGGGCACCGATCAGACCAACTGCCCAGTAACCTATCATCGGGCCCAAGGTGCCGCGGATGCCTGTCAAGCTGACATGCACCGACATGTAGGCACCGGTTTTTCCGGGTGGGGCGTATTTGGTGACCCACAAGTTCCAGGCAATGCTACCCCCTGCAAAAGCAACACCTATCAAAGCGGAGCCTGCTCCGATAATCCAGGGATTGGAGCTGATAAAAAACAGCAGAACACCGGCGGCAAAAGACAGATTCAGGATCATCCGAAGAATCACGAAGTTCATTTTATCAAATAGCCTTGCCCAGAATGGAATGAGAAGCATGCGCATTATTTCGGGAATGACCGTAATAATCATGGCTACAAAAATGGCCGATCCTTCAATGCCCCATTGCGATGAGGTGACATAATCCACTCGTAAAGGGAGAGTCCATAAATTAGCAAATCCCATAATGAACCAAGTCAGTAAAACATAGCCGAAGGAACGGTCCTGCCATGCATATTTCATGTTTCCGAAAGGATTTTCATGGGGACTCTTATCCACCTGTTTTGATGGCATACAATAGATGGCTGCAGCTTTGGAAAAGGCGCAGAAACCCAGAAAGGTAAAGATCAGCGGGTAATACTCGATATCCTTTTCAAGGATGGAAGACCCGATAAACCCAGATAGGGCAGCCACCCCCACCGATAAGAGCAAAGATTTCGAGAAAAATGCCGCGCGGCGATCCGGGGGATAATTGTCCCCATAAATATCAGTGATGAAGGGAAGCAGGGCACTACGGCAAATGTATGCTGTGATTACAAAAATTGCGAACAGGTGTACGGAAGATGCCCAGGCGGAAATCACAAGGCAGACTCCCGTAATTATTGAGGGAAGAGCCCCCCATGTCGATTTTCCCCAGTTGGTGGCGGAGGCGTAATGTAATAAAAGTATGGAAAAGAACATTCCCATAAAGGGAGCGGCGGCGATCAGAGATTTAATGATTTGCCCTGCATTGAAATACCGGATAGCTATAAACAAACAGAAGGTTTGAGCGCCGGAAGAAAGTACTCCTTCAAATCCTCCCCGCCATAAATCACATTTATAAGTTTTCTGCGTGATTTCATCAGAAGTCAGGGAGAAGCGGTCCTTTTTGAGTTTAAAAAACATAATAAAAATATTTCTGAAAGCAAAGCCCTGGGTTTTCAGGTTTTCCGATAAAAAACCTTGAGAAACCGATGTTTATCAGGGGTAGGCTTTTAAAATAGGTTGTTAAATTGGATATCCTTATAGAGATAATATCGATAGGGGATTGATATTTATAAAAATAGGGTTACTATGGTTTACTTAGTAGGTTGCTGAAAGAATTAAGCGCAGTTCCCTATAATTTCTTCTTGAGCTTGCCGAAGGATCACATTGTATAAAATTGTTATCAACCTTCGACGGGCTAAGGGTGACAAGGTTGTGTCCATAGCTTTTTTTAAACCTGCCAGCCTTGCATTAAATGGTTTCCTATAAAATATAGCAATGAAAAAATATTTTTTACTGCAAATATTCTATGTGTTCCTAATGATTGCTCTAATGAGCTTGCTTTGGGAGTTTGTGGTGGAAGGGTTCCTTTCGTTAGACGGGCATGAGGATTTTAGCAATAAAATCGAGGATGTCTGGGCCACAATAGTTATTGCCTGCCTGGCATTGGCCTATCCTACGTATAAAGGGCTGTCAATTATCCGCAACTGGAAGGAACTGGAAAAGACTCTGATTAATCAGGAAATGCAATCGGACAATATAGAGAACAAAAAGTTAGCCAGCCCCGATTCTATCAATATCATTTTAATGGATGAGTTGCATAGAAGGAAGAAAGCGGCAGAAATAATTAAAAACGAGCGGCATAAGTTTTTCAACATGCTTGACCAGTTGCCCATTTGTTTCCATTTGCAAGCGGATGATTACACAGTTCCTTTTGCCAATAAAATGTTCAAACAACGGTTTGGGTCTTCTGACACAGGGGTGTGCTATCAGTTGATGCACAACCGATCGAAGCCTTGTGAGCCTTGTCCCACTTTCAAGATTTTTGACTCCCATAGGACGGAGTCAAATGTATGGACCTCCCAGGATGGAAAGACCTATCTGACAGTTGTAACCCCTTTCGAAGATGTGGATGGTTCTATCCTGATCATGGAAATGGCCATTGATATCACCAGTGAGCAAAAAGCCAAGAACGATTTGGAGCATGTTCTGGCTGAACAGGAAGAGCATATCAAACAGCGTACCCTGGAGTTGGAGCGGAGTAATAATGCGCTTAAGGAATTTTCCACCTTTGCCGCGCATGACCTGAAAGAACCTTTGCGGAAAATCCTGGTTTTCAGCGGCCGCATTCAAGAGGTCATTGATGTGGAGCCTGGTGGGATTGCCCAGCAATATCTGGATGGAATGGGACGATCGGCTGAGCGTATGAACAGTTTGATCGACGATTTGTTGAAATTGTCGCAAGTTGCTTCCCAGGGAACAAACTTCAGGAAGGTGGACCTTAATAAAGTGGTGGCTGAAGTGATTGAGGATCTGGAGCCCAATTATCCGGATTCCAGGAAAAATATATCTGTACAAAGTCTGCCCAAGGTGGATGCGGATAAAACTCAGATGTACCAGTTATTTAAAAATCTGTTGTCCAATTCCTTAAAATACGCGAAAACAGATGAGCCGCCCAGGATATCGATAGAAGTGGAAATAAATAGCGATGGGCATCATCTGATCGCCATTCGGGATAATGGAATCGGTTTTGACGAAATATATAAGGAGAAAATATTTAAACCCTTTGAGCGTCTCCATGGTCGGAGCCAATATTCAGGCACAGGGATAGGTCTTGCCATTTGCAAAAAAGTGGTGGAGAGCCATAACGGAGAACTGGAAGTACAAAGCCAGCCAAGTGTGGAAACCACTTTTACAATCCGTTTACCCAAATCCTCTAACGCCTCTTAATTTTAAACTCAGAGAATTCCTCTTACGTCTCCGTGGAACAACACCCCGCTTTCGTAACGGCTCTTTACCTATCGATCCGCACCAATTCCCAACCTTATAAAAGAACAACCACAGGTGGGGCAATTGGAAGTTTTTATCGTTTTTGCCGGGCTTGAGATATTAGTTGTCATTGCATTGGCTTTTTTCTGTTGCATTCATTTCATCACTACAAGTTGATTCTTTTTTTTGGGAAATAATTCCACCCCGATCCATCCGTTGATCAATGAAACCCGAAAATAGGGTGAGCTAAATTCTGCAAACTTGTTGATTCTGCCAAAGCTTTGGCTCCAATAGGCCCAATCTGATTTTCTTCCAAAGTTAGTTTTTCAAGTTGGGATAGATGATTGGTAGCCGCTAAAATTTTTGCCCCTTCATCTCCTATAGAATTGTCATTTAAATTTAAAGTTTTCAAATTTTTAAATGTTTTCGATTCTGCCAAAGCGGTAGCCCCCTGGTCGGTTATTTGATTTCCAGCCAAATTCAGGGATTTTAAGTTGGTAAGATGTGGCGAATTGGCTAAAGCCAAAACGGCTCTATCAGTGAGATTGTTTTCTTTCAAGTTCAATTCTGAAAGACTTTTTAAAAGCAGTGTTTCCAGCAAAGCTTCCACACCCAAATCGCCCATATAAAAACTTTCCAGGTTGTGCAACCTTCCAGACTGATGGAGTTTCTTAAATCGTTGGCCAAAATCAAATTTAACGCAGATTTCCTTCCCCTTCACACTTAATAAATTTTCGGTCAATTCAAGTTTCTCAAGCTTTATTAAATGAGTTGAGTGGACTAAGCGACCCGCCCCAATATCATCAATGGAATTAAAATTCAAAAAAAGGGTTTTAAGGTTTTTTAAATTGTTCGAATTGGCCAGAGCGCTTGCGCCCGCATTTCCGATTTGGTTTCGGTACAGATCGAGCGCTTCAAGGTTGGTAAGGTTTGAAGAATGTGCGATTTTTTTTGCTCCTTCATCGCCGATATTATTCCCTCCGAGATTCAAGGAGATCAGGTTTTTTAATATTTTAGATTCGACTAGGACTTGAGTTCCTTTGTCCCCTAATCCGGTATCGAAAAGAACGAGCGTTTTTACATTTTGTAGAAGAGGAGATCCTGCCAGAAACTTTGCTCCTTGGAGACCCAATAACTTAGATCTTATCCTGAGGGCTTGGTCATTTCTTTTAATCTTTTTTTCAACGTATTTCCTCAATTCGTCCTGAGGCATTGGGGATGCCACACCTAAAGAAAAGATAAAAATGATCAATATACCCAAAGCTATCCATCCATTTTGGCGGCTTGCGTTCTTCTGGAAAGCTGAATTTAACCTTGTATCAATAGTTGTTTTAGTCATTGACCTGTTAGAAACCGTAACGCTCCCAAAATTTATCTAAATCCAAATTAAAGGATACCATTTCGTTTAAGTATTCGTCAGGGGTGGTTTTCCCAAGGTTTCTATTAAGAAAAAAGTTTCCTCTATCAATTCCTTTTTGGATTTGACCGTAAACCTCAATGGTAGGGTTTGCTTTTGAACCCGGCCTACATATAGTCTCAAAAAAAGTGATCATCCGTAGTAGCTTGTCATCAATTTGCCCGCCCAGGCTGGCACTATTTTTTAAAGAGTCAGTTTGTATCATTAAAGCCAATAAACCACCGTTTACCTGCATCAATTGATAATCCCTGCTTAATTGTTTTTTCCCCTCAATACAAAGGTCTACAGCCTGAGCCGGAGGAATATTAAAAATTAAGAAAAGATAAATAAACGGAGATAAAAGAACTTTTAATTTCAAAATCATCGGGTAGATTCAAGACATTTTCCCCTAAAACATACAGGGAATCCAGTTTTTGAAAAACATCTTCCATTATTCTGCTTTTTGAACTCCTTGAAAGACTTCATCTGAATCTGCAGCGCATCGAAACCCCACACCCTCAATACGGTAGCCCGGATAATACACTTTCCTGCTTGCGGACCATCCGGCAGAAGGATGGCTTTCCCAGGCTCCACCACGGACGATTTTCCTGCTCGCTGACCGCTCGGCCAGAAAATCCTGTTCGGGGCCTAATTGGACCTCTTCTGTTTGCAAAGGAACCCATCCAGAAGGATTATCCTTGGGGCTCATGATGTAATAGCTGGGATCATGTGTATCGAACACCCATTCACTCACATTACCCGCCATGTCATACAGGCCAAAGGGATTGGTAGGAAACGAGCCAACGGGAGCCGTATTTTTGAAACCATCTGAAGCATCAGCGACTCTGACATTGAGTTCACAGGAACCGTCGCAAAAATTTGCCTTGGCGGCATCATAATCATCCCCCCAGTAAAAATTGGTTTGAGTTCCTGCCCGGGAGGCATACTCCCATTCCGCTTCCGTAGGGAGGCGTTTACCCGAACTTTTGCAATACCCCTTGGCTTCCATCCAGGTCACGCTATCCACCGGAAGATTCCCACCTGGGAAATGGGATGGATTATCGTCCATGATTGATTGAAACGCCACCTGCGTCACTTCCTTAGCGTCCATCTTGAAGGAGGACACACAAACTTCATGCACCGGCTTTTCAAGGGGTCCGCCTTTTTCACTTCCCATCAGGAAGCATCCGCCTTTGACGGTCACCGTTTCTTCAGGAACGTTTGGTTTCGCCAGAGCTATGATTCTCTTCTTTACTTTTTCTCTCAGTATGACCACATGTTCGCGAAGAACTCTTGGAATACCGATGTATTTGACTCGAACCAAGTTCTTTGGCAGGAATTCCGCCTTGCCGGAATCCATCAAGAATATTCGGAAATGCTCAACGGGCACCAGTGCCCCGGGTCGGATGAATTCATCGCCGGATGTTTTGGGAGCGACCATTTTTAGAATGGTTTCGTCGATCAATTCCCCTTTTCTGCCCTTCTCTTCACCCTCAACAAAGACCAGAACCTTTCTTCCGCCGGTCACTTCCAGTTTGAGGATTTGATCGATCAAGGCATCGGCTTCTTCATGCTTTTCAAGCTGGAATTTGAGTTCAGCTAAAGCTTTTAAAGCCCTGTACCCCTCGGGATTCAATTTTGCGGCTTTTGCCAATATCTTCTCTGCGTTATCGAGATCCCCCATGGCAATGGCTTGGTCGGCCTTTGATATCAGGTTTTGGTTTTCCGCAAAACACATATTTGAAAAAAGACTGAACATGACAATGAACAACGAAACAAAAATTAGAGGGTTTGCATTAAAACAAAAATGATTAATTTTCATATGAATTTTTCCAGATTTAAAATGGGGTTTTTACTCTCGATCTCTATTAACCTCAACAGGAATTTTTTCCATGTGAACAAATAATAAGATGATTTACTTTTCAAATTAATAATCTTCTCTTCCACCTGTGTTGGGAAAAAACTTTTCCATATTTTCGTAAGGATAAATAGTATTGGTCACATTCTTAAGGGTCTCTGATTCCACAATCGACCGAGCTCCCTCCTCGCCAATATTGTTTCCCCAAAGTTGTAAGTTTTTTAAATTTAAAAAATATTTTGAACTGCCCAAAGCGGCGGCCCCATCCGCTGTAATCTCATTCCACTGCAAATCCAGTATTTTTAAGTTTTGAAGCCCTTTGAGGCCAGATAAAATAGCCACACCTTCATTTCTTAATAGATTTTTTTGGAGGTATAAATTTTTAAGATGGGCTATAACTAAAGAACCATTAAGAGATGTGATTCCTTTAGAGGTGATTTTGTTCTCAGAGACATCAAGAACCCGCAAATTTTTCAGGTAGGGAGATTGACTTAGGGCTGCAAATCCTTTGTCACCAATATTGTTACCACCGATCTTTAGAACTTCCAGTTTTTTAAGAGATTTTGAATGGGCGATGGCCTTGGCTCCTTCTGGCCCAATGTTGTTAGCGGTTAGGTCTAATTCGATTAGATTAGTAATGTTGCTGGATTCAGCTAAGGCGCGAACTCCTTCGGCTTCAATATTGTTGTGCCACAAATTGAGGTTCGTTAGGTTCTGAAAATTCTCCGACCGAGCAAGGGCTTTGATGCCCTTCGACCCTATGTTATTCCGGGAGAGGTCCAATACAATTACCTTTTTCAGATATTTTGAGT
>CATMOP010000082.1 GCA_950072225.1 uncultured Nitrospina sp. | reverse complement strand
TTTTAACGGCCCCGATATCCGTTTCGTCAATATCTGCAATGATGAACAACCGCGACATATCGGCAATGGTCGCGATGGCTGTCCCGCCACTCACATTAGAAATCCCAGAGGCAATTATCTGCCCTTCTTCCACCAGTTTTTCAATGATGACCCCATCAATGGGAGCGAAGATTTCCGTTTCATCAAGCCTTTCTTCCACCTCAGCCATGGCAATCCCCGACCGTATGACTTCAGACTGGACCAACTCAATCTCATTTTTCTTCATCGTGATATCGTGGATGGAATCCTTGGCCGTTTGGAGCCGGGTTTGCGCTTGAATAAGATTCTCCTGGTTTACCTTGAAAAGGGTTTTAGCCCTATCCAAAGACTCTTGTGAGACAAACTTTTTTCCAAACAATTCACTTTGGCGTTTCAGTTTATCCTCCGATTCCTTGAGGTTGGCAAGAGCGGTTTCAATTTCTGATTGGGAGGATTTTATATCGGAATCGTATTTAGTTTTTTGTAACAGGAGAGCAGTTTCTGCTTTTTTAAGTTTTGCGGACGAACTGGACAATTCTGTACGGGCTTTGGCAACATTTCGCTTTTCATCCGATTTGTCCAATTGCAGGAGAAGCGCCCCTTTTTTCACATGGTCCCCCTCTTCAAAAGGGAAGGACAAGACCTCACCACTGGCTTTGGATTTAACCTCTACTTTAAAATTTGGTTCAACAATGCCAGTGGCCGAAATTTTTATCGACAAGTCCCCGCGTAGTATTTCAGAGGTTTTAAATACAGGTTTTGGGGGTTCCTCTGAACCGTTGGAGGGAAATAAATATAACCAGGTCAGGAGAAGAGCCACCCCAACAAAAACCAGGGTTTTTTTCATGAGTCTTCTTTGGAGAATAGTTTTATATCATGCTCTTCCAAAGTCCGGGCCATTACCTGATTCAGCCGGTTAAGGGATTTGTTGTAATCGATGACAGCTTTAATCTCATTGCTCTGTTTTTCGGCAAGATCTTCCTGGAATTCCAAAACATTGAAGCTGGTTGACAATCCGACCTTGAATTTTTTCTCCTCGGCATTCAATTTTTCTTCAGCAAGTTTTCGGGCAACTCTTGTGGCCTGAACCCTTTTTATGTCCGTTTTAATTTGCCGGTGGGCCTCGCGGACCTCAACAACGATGTTTTTTTCCAATTCCTTAATATCCAAAAGCAACTGGGCCACTTCCAGTCGTTTTGCCGCCAGCTTGCTCTTTGCGGCGCGGTTTCCAAGCGGGTAACTCAAGTTGAGGCCAAACTCCCATAAACCAAACTTTGTTGAAAACGCTTCAGACAGAGCCGTATCGTAGGCACCGTTTGTTGTTGCAGAATCGCCGCTTAATCCGTTCAGACCCAGGCTGCCAATCAGATCCAGAGTCGGGAGCATTTGATTTTCATTATATTTAGTCTCAATATTCCTGTTATCCAGTTCCTTTTTTTTGGCCAGCAGATCGGGCCGGTGGATCAGAGCAGTCTGTAATGCTTCTTCCAAAGAATTTTCACTACCCGGTTCAAAGACAGGACTGTCTGCGGGAATAATTTTTATCAAACCCTCTTCTGAATCAAATGAAAAATTAAGGATACTTTTTAAATTATCCCCATTATCATCAATTAAGTTTTGCGCGTTTAAAAGTCGTTCCTCCCTCGATGCCACATCCGATTTAGCCTGAAGAATTTCCAACTCTGCAAGAGTTCCCACATCGACCTGGGCCTTCACCTGCTTTTCCAGATCCCGAGCTCTTTGCAAGGAGGTTTCTTTGACCTTCAGGTCTTCAATGCTGAAAACCAAGTCCCAATATATGTTTTCGGTCTCCGCAATGGTAGCAATGACTTTTTCTGTGAATTGATGATCGGAAATTTTTTGATCGTTTTTAGCAATATAGATTTCCCGTTTATTAAGATCGATTCCAAAATCCTTGAGTAACGGTTGGGTGACTGTCAGGGCCAGATCCGATGAATAGATGGGATTGAGAGAGGTGCGAGACGAACTGCTCTGGTTTTTGTTGTTGTCCATAGTTAACTCGTAATCTCCACCTGTGACAAATTTCTGGGAAACAGAAAAATCCCAGTCGTAATCCAGATCCCTGGTCTTCGAGTCGGCAAGAGTTGATGCGCTTTGCCGGGTTTCTTCACCGACCGTAAACTCGAAATCAACAGTAGGGTCAAAATCAGCTTCCTTTTCGAAAATAAATTGTTCATTAATTTTCGAATTATAACTTTGAACGGAAATGCTGATATTATTTTTTAAAACTGTCTCAATAGTTTCCTGCAAAGTGAGGGATAAAGGCTCATTGGCATTTGCAACGGAAACAGGGATAAAAAATAGTGCGAAAAAATATAGGGAGAGTTTGAAAAACAAAATATTCTTCATGAACCGCCGCACTCCAAAAGGTGAAAGGGTAGAAACTATTTTATAGGGAATCTCTATTTATCCGGTAATTATCTCTAAGGCAACTCGCGGCCCCTTATTTCACAAGGGCCACTCATGGCCAAAAACATTTTTTAGAGATACCTTTTAAAGGGTCCTTCAAAAGAAACGGCAAAGAGGGACCATTTTATGGAGATTTACCCCCAAGTTTCAGCAAACCCAACGGTCTTATAAAACAGTTATTTTACAATATTTTATCGGATAATCTGGAGAGAGGCTTGACAAGTATTTGCTGATGAAAAAAATGCATGAGAGATAGAATATATTAAAAAAATCCATAGTCTATATAATACTTTAAATAATATCATATAAACCAATATATATTAATAGTTTTACTAATTTTATTGATCCATATTGGGGTAATTTGACCATCTGATTGGCTTCTGAAAATTTACATTTACTGTGGTATAATATTGCAAGCTGATGTATTATTACAAAACTTTAATTGCATTGGCTGGGTTAAAACCCCTTATAAAAACCTATTTTCAGAAAGTGGACTATGTCAAGAATTACAGCGGCTGATATTTTAAAAGTAGTGCCCATCACACGCAAAACTCTTTGGTTGTGGCAGAAAAAATATCGTTTTTTCCCAGATCCTCAAAAAGAGGGGCATCCAGGAGGCAAAGGTATTGTCGGCTATTATCCCGCATGGGTGAAGGAAAGGTGTAAGCGGGTTTATGCCCTGCAAAAAAAGGGGTACACCATATCGATGATCAAAGAAATTCTTGAAAAAGAAGAAAAAGAAAAATCTACCCGCAAAGTGCTTGTGGTTGATGATGAAAGAAAGTTTTGTGATCTTCTCAAAAAAATATTCCAAAAAAATGATTTCATCGTTGAAACTGCCTATGACGGATGGGAGGCTGGGAAAAAAGCCGCTCAATTTCAGCCCACGATAATGATTCTGGATATTACGCTTCCCGGCATAAATGGCCTCGATGTGTGTAGAGACCTGCGCGCTGATGATAAAACTAAAAATATAAAGATCATCGCTATTTCCGGGGACCTGAGATATTCTGAGACTGAGGTTCTTGACGCCGGGGCCAATGCGTTCTTTGCGAAACCGGTTAATTTTGAGAACCTTTTATCTCTTTCCAGTGATTTTCTTGAACCACCCAAAGAGCTTTAGTTTTTTTGCAACCACGTAGTTTTACTTTTCCGCAATTTGAGTTTTCTCCGCGCTGATTAATTATTCTTTTTTCAATTCGCAAAACTAAAAGGGTTGTGATATAAGCAAGACCACATTTTTTTTACCCGCAAAATATTTTTATGAATGAAAGTCAATTGACCATCCCAGACATCACCAAACTCGAAAAACTTGCTCTGAAATTAAGAAGGCTTGCCCTGAAAATTATTTTTCAGGCAGGATCGGGGCACCCGGGAGGGAGTTTTTCCGCGACAGATTTGATGACCGCCCTGTTTTTTGGTGGAATTTTAAATTACGACGCAAGCAATCCGAAGGCCCCCAAAAGAGACCGGTTTTTACTCAGCAAAGGCCATGCATCCGGCATTTATTATGCCGTGCTTGCCAAAGCCGGGTTTTTTTCCGAGTCCGACCTGGATAGTTATCGCAAAATTAATAGCGAACGTTTTCTATCCGGACATGCTCACCCTAAAACTCCCGGAGTCGAAATTGCCTCAGGAAGTTTGGGGCAGGGGCTGAGTGTGGCTCACGGAATAGCCCTGGGAACCAAACTGGATGGTTATGACTCCAAAGTCTACGTCATTCTGGGTGATGGAGAACTACAGGAAGGACAAATTTGGGAAGCCGCCATGTCCGCCGACAAATTTAAATCCAACAACCTGATTGCCATCGTCGACTATAACAAGGTTGCGCAAGACAATATCACCAAAGACCTGAAAGACCTGGAGCCTCTGGAAGATAAGTGGAATTCTTTCAACTGGGACGTTCATCGAATAGACGGACATAATATGGAAGCCATCATGAAAGTGCTGCAACTCCCTCTCCATGCAGAAAAACCCCGCGTGATCATTGCAGACACCATCAAAGGCAAAGGGGTTAGTTTTATGGAAGGCAAGACCGCCTGGCACGGTGTAGCTCCTTCGGCGGAAGATTATGAAAAAGCTTTAAAGGAACTGGAATGAAAGACGCCGCCACACGCGATAGTTATGGGGAAACCCTGGTAGAATTAGGTGCCGCCGACCCGCGCATTGTGGTTCTTGATGCCGGAGTGAGTGACAGCACCCGCTCGAAAAAGTTCGGCGATAAATTTCCCGACCGGTTTTTTAATATGGGGATCGCCGAGGCAGATATGGTCTGCACGGCAGCGGGGCTGGCCACCACGGGAAAAATCCCCTTTGCCACCAGTTTTGCCTGTTTTCTGCTGGGTAGAACCATGGACCAGGTCCTGGTCAGCATCGCTTATTCCAACACCAATGTAAAATTAGTCGGTACCCACACAGGCCTTGCCGTGGGTGAAGACGGACCCAGCGCCCAAATGATTGTAGATATTGCCTACACCAGGGCTATGCCCAATATGATTGTGGTGCAACCGGCGGATTGGGAAGAAACCAGGCAAGCCACCCGCGCTCTAGCTGAATATGAAGGTCCCGCCTATTTCCGCTTGGGAAGGCCCAAAGTAAAAGCTATTTTTGACAGTTCCTATAAATTTGAGATCGGTAAGGGCAGGGTGGTAAAAAAAGGCTCTGATCTGGTGATTTTTGCCACGGGGATCATGGTTCAGGAAAGCCTGAAAGCCATGGAAATGCTGGAAAAAGAAAATATCAGGGTAACCCTGGTAAATATATCGACCCTCAAACCCATCGACCGGGAACTCATTATAGAATTGTCCACCAGCCATGGTGCCATTATCACGGCCGAGGACCACAACTATATCGGCGGTTTGGGCGACGCTGTTGGCGAGGTTCTTCTGGATACACAGATATCCAAGCCCTTCAAGCGCATTGCAGTAAGAGACCATTTTGCCGAGACCGGCAAAGGACCCGAGCTATTTGAAAAATATGGATTGTCTGCCAACCATATCGCTCAAGCCGTAAAAGACAGCCTCCGCTAGGCGTGGCCAGCGTAACGTTGGACCGTGATATTCTTCCTCAAGAGATAGGGCATTAACCCTTATATTCCTCAAGATATCAGGCTTGAAAGCCTTTAGGTCCCGCCTTATACAGCCTACGTTTCCAAGTTGACATAATATATGTTATGGGAACCCAGCAAAATCGCAAGTTAGCCTTGGAATTAGATTGACTTGCATTTTTACACTCAATCTCCAGCCTCCACCCAACAGCTTCACTCATCCATTCCCCTTCGTTTTTCTTGAATCAAGAAATTTTTCAATAACTCAATTTTTCATCCAAAGTCCTATCCTCAACAGAAAAAATTACCCGTAAAGGGGAAGTGTTGAGATAGAGGGAACACTGCCCATCCTCCTGGCGGACAAACTCCAAATGCACCAGTTGTTTCAAAATCTGATTGGCAATTCCCTTAAGTTTCATAAAGAAGGAGAACCTCCCCTCATCCAAATTTCTTGCCTCCTGACACCTAAAGAAAACTGGGAAATCAAACTACGAGACAACGGGATCGGTTTTGACATAAAATATTTAAACCGTATATTGAGACCTTTTCAGCGCTTGCATAGCCGCGAGAAATTTAAAGGTAGCGGCATGGGACTAGCCATTTGCCAAAAGATTATTTTGCGTCACGGCGGTACCCTCACCGCTATAAGCTCCCATGAACAGGGTTCCACATTCATCATAATACTGCCGGATAAACAACCCGCAAAAGAAGAATCTGAATCACTATATTAATAGAAAAGTGAAAACACTTGACTATTTGACTTCATACTCCGATAGTATATTTGTCTAATTTAGAGCCGGAAAGTCGATTTTGGAGCCTCATACAGCATCTGAAAAGCTCAGTCGGCCTTTTTTGCCTTTGATTTAATTTTCCTCTGAATAACCATCCTCAAAACCACCATTTATGTGCGGTATCGCTGGCTTAATCAATTTTGACCCTACCGGCCAAGCAGAAAATCCGGGTAAAGTCCTGCGCAATATGTTGGACCATTTGCGCCACCGGGGACCAGACGACCGGGGTGAAGAAAGAATCCAGTCTAATAACGGACCAACCCTCCATTTAGGTCACCAACGATTTTCTATTATTGATCTCACACTAGGCGGGCACCAGCCGATGTCAAATGACGACAAATCGGTTTGGATATCGACCAATAGCGAAATCTACAATTACAAGGAGCTAAGAAATGAACTGCGTGACAAATTCCAGTTCCATTCCGAATCCGATACCGAGGTTTTATTAAGAGCTTATGAACACTGGGGCATCCCGTGTCTGGACAAGCTTTTAGGCATGTTCTCCTTTGCCATTTGGGATAACAAAAAAGAAGCGTTATTTATTGCCCGGGACCGGCTAGGCATCAAACCTCTTTATTACAATATTAAGGGCAAACAGTTTGCCTTTGCTTCTGAACTACGCCCCCTCCTCGCCTCCGGCTTGATTGATAAGAGCATAAACCCTACCGGACTCTATCATTACCTGTCATTTGGACATTTCATTGCTCCCATTATGCAATCGGTTCGCGAGTTGAAACCGGGACATTATTTATGGATTGATAAAAATGGCAATTGGCAGGAAAAGGAATATTGGCATCCCTTTGGTGGCAAACAATCCCCAGTTACCAGGCCGGAAATCCAAGAACAAATCAAAAACAGTATTGAAGACTCCATTCGATGCCGCCGTGTCAGCGATGTACCACTGGGAGCTTTCTTAAGCGGCGGTATCGATTCCAGTGTCTTGGTGGGCAACCTGGCCAAAGTTTCTGAAGACCCCATCACCACTCTGACAATTGGGTTTGCAGAAAAACCATTTGATGAGTCTGAATATGCCCAGAAAATTGCTGACCGATTCCAAACGCGTCATCATTTATTGCGTTTGAATGAAAAACAACTTTTGCAGTCCCTTCCCTCTGCCTTGTCGGCCATGGATCAACCCACCATGGATGGCATCAACACCTACCTCATATCCCGTTCGGCCCATGAAATTGGGCTGAAAGTGGTTTTGAGTGGTTTGGGAGGGGATGAACTGTTTGGAGGTTATCCCTCTTTTCAGTTGATCCCCAAACTACGAAAAAAATGGCTGAAAACCATTCCAAAGGTATTCATGAAATGGGGAATTGGTTTGAGCAAAGGCCTATTTGCTGCAGACCCGGCGACAAAACTGGAACACTGGGTGCAGGGGAAATTGAGCGGAGCCCATGAATATTTTCTCATTCGCGCCCTATTCTGCCAGGATCAAGTCTTAAATTTATTTGCCGACCGGGAGCGGGCACAAACAGAAATTGAAAAAGACTATCAGCGCACTCAACGCCTCATCGCAAAATGTCCAGCAAATGATTTATTCAACCAAATTTCTTATCTGGAAACATTCCATTACCTACAAAATATGCTTTTGCGTGATGTCGACATGATGAGCATGGAGCACCCT
>CATMOP010000081.1 GCA_950072225.1 uncultured Nitrospina sp. | reverse complement strand
ATTAATGGCAGGTGGACTTTTATCTGCTTCTTCGGCCCACTTACAGCCGGGAACCTGGCTTTTGACGCAAATATCTGTGGTTCCCTTTGAATATTTCAGGAAGATGTTATTTCCATTTAATATGAATATTGATATTGATTTCCCGATCCTGAGCCACTGGCTACAATCTGAAAGCTGGTTGGGAATGGTTGTGTTGGGACTTTTTATATTTGTCTGGATTCGAATATCCAACCGTGTTTCGGAAACGGGTTCGCTTGAGGTGGGGAGGCGTTGTGTAGGATTTGGAATGGCCTGGATATTGCTCACCTTGTTACCCACTTCCAGTTTTATTCCTTTGCTGGATGTGGCGGTAGAGCATAGAACTTATTTGCCTATGGTCGGTTTCGTTTTTATGTTTGCCGGAGGTATTGGCTGTATGCGAATCTGGGGCAAAGAGGTTTTTCCTGGATTCTCTTTTCCCGTGACAAAGCTGGTTAATTTTTGCGCACTGTCAATTCTGCTTTGCTTTTCCATGGGAGTGATAATTCGAAACGGAGACTGGAAAGATGAGGTGACTTTATGGACCGATGCGAAAAAGAAATCGCCTAACCTTGTCCGGCCCTATAACAATGTAGGGGAAGCTTATGACAAACTCGGGAAATATGATGAAGCCATCGTTGAGTTTGAAGGCGCGTTAAAAATAGAACCTAATTATTTTTTTGGTCTGAATAATCTGGGAAATATCTATGGCAAACAAAGAAAACTTCCGCAGGCGATTGGTTATTTCCAAAGGGCGTTGGAACAAAAACCTGATTACAGTCCGGCGCATTATAACCTTGCCCGGGCATTTCATCTTACCGGCAAGCGCCAGGAGGCGGCAGAGTCTTATCGTAAAGCCATAAAATCCAATCCCTATTTTGAACAGGCCTTTTACAATCTGGCTTTTCTGGCAATGGAACTCAGTCTGTTTGATGAGGCCATTCAGAATTTTAAAAAATTTTTAGCCATGCAACCCAACCATTCGAAAGCTCATTTTGGATTGGGCAATGGTTTGATGATGAAAGGCGATTTGGACTTGGCCTTGGCGGAATATAGAAAGTCGGCCCAACTGGACCCTAAATTTGCTTTTCCCTATTTGAACATAGCCAATATTCAAATGCAGACTAAAAACATTCCTGCCGCTATTGAAAACTTTGAAAAGGCTCTAAGTATCAACCCCTCCATGCCGACCGTCCATTTAAGTTTGGGGATGGTCTATCACCAATTCCAGGGGAATAATGAGAAAACCCTGGGGCACCTGAAAGAATCCCTTCGTCTGGCCCCGGATCAGCCTAGGGCAGAATCTATCCGGTCCCTGATCCAGGAATTGGAAAACAAGCAACCGACTTAGGGAAACAGGATCTGGTTTCGGACTATATGTGGGGTGCCAAAACGCATATGAATCAATTCAATCTTGACATCCTTTCCCCCGGCTTTGGGACAACCTTTATAGTCCATTGAAAAATAGGCGGTTTCCGCGTCCGAATACTCACCGAAAGTTTGGATTGCTGTGGATGGGTCATCAACAGGCAAAAAATCCGCCAGTTTGTCATCCCAGTTTCGGGTTGCCAACAGAAAATAGTCCTCTGTGGCTGGTTTTTTATCATTCTCCAATGTGGCGTTCACTTTCTCCTCCCTCCAGGTTGAATACAAAGCCCTCTTACCTATTAATATATATTCTCTCTAACTTGATGTCACGGATTACCTGACCCACGACCATGAGAGGGGACTGGCAATTGCTCGTAAAGCCGAGAGCATGGTTGAAAGCAGTAAAAAGCTATTGCACTTTGGGGTCCAGCGTTACGCTGGCCGGAAACGGTTTTCCAGGTTTTGTACCAGCCGGGATAATAAAAGGGTGAGAAGCAGGTAGGTCAATGCTACATAGGTATAGGTCTCAAAATAATTAAAATGTTTGGTGGCATATTCATTACCCACACGCAGGATGTCGGAAATGGCAAGCACAGAAACCAGGCTGGTGTCTTTCAACATACCCAGGGTCTGATTGCCGATAGCGGGAATTATAGTGCGCAGGGCCTGCGGAAGGATGATCTGAAACATGGCTTGCTTTTCATTCATGCCGAGACTGCGGGCGGCCTCGCCTTGCTCTTTGGGAACCGCTTCAATACCCGCCCGAAATATATCGGCCATATAAGCCCCGTAGCTGAAGCCGAATCCCGCTACCGCCGCCGCCAGTGCGGGCATATGGATGAACTCTCCCAAGGCATAATAAATATAAAATAAAAGCACCAGTAAGGGAATGCCGCGTAAAACCTCGATATAAAAAGATACCGGAACCCGTATGAAAGGATTATCAGAGAGCTTCCCAAGACCCACCAACAGCCCAACGACAATGGCGGATGCGCTCCCCAGCAGTGTGACCAAAAGCGTATAAGATATTCCAGAGGGTAGAAGCGAAAGTAATTCCACATAACCGCCGGTTTGTTCTTTGGCGATAAAAGCTTCCTTCGCTGGCAAATAAACCAGAAAAATAAAACTCATCATTACCGCAAGATTCCACGCCCAGGTTTGGGAGTGGGATTTCTTTTCAGATGAAGATGAGGTTGACATAGTTTAGTTAACTTTTGGGACCTGAGCGGCTTGGCCCAGGTCCCATTTTTTGTGGAGCCGGGCGACTGTTCCGTCTTTCAGGATTTTTTGCAAGGCGGAATTGATCTGGGTTAACAGTTCTGTATCCTCCTTGTGAAGAACGATGGCGTAATGTTCATTGGTCATGATTTCTCCCACCATTTGAATTTTTTCAAATAAAGGTTTGTGTTTGTTTTTATAGAACAGGGTTCCGGTGCTTTCGCCCAATACCGCGTCAATTTCTCCGTTAATGAGGTCGGCCACGGCGTGCCCGTACATTTGATATCCCTTTTTGCGAATAGAGAGATCTTTTTCCAGAAAGAAATAAGCCGTGGTTCCGATCTGCGCGCCAATTAAAAAATTATTTTTTTTGGCGTCTGCAAAAGAGTTGATGCCCTCCTGATTTCTGCGAACCACCAGCGCCAAACCGCTTTTAAGGTAAGGTTCGCTGAATGACATGCGCGTCTTGCGTTCTTCCAGAACGGTGACAGAACTGATCACCATATCGAATTTTTTGGTGATGAGCCCGCCAAATAAACCGGCCCATTCGACATTGATAAGGCGAATGTTGATTCCGGCCTCTTTCGCAAGAGCCCGCATGAGATCGGGCTCGAACCCGATTATATCGTTGCCGACACTCATGAAAGACATAGGCACCAGGGTAGTATCGGTCGCTACCAGGTAGGTTTTTCCAGAAGGAGAGTTGTCGCAACCCGCCATTAAGAAAACTAAGGCAAAAATGGTTATCAGGAACTGGTTCATGCTAAATATTTTTTTAATCATTTTCTGTGGGAATAAAGGTGTCGGTTATTGCGAATAAAACCCGAACTGTGTCGCCGATGGAATATTGCGGACTACGGGTTTTGCGCTGTTGCGATGAAAGGGTCAGGGTTTGCCCGCCGGGAAGTTGCACCCGATACCGGGTATGACTGCCAAAAAAATGTATATCACGAAGGGTCCCCCGTAAAGTATTTACAGGCTCGGTTTGGGATCGGTGTTGTTCAAAAAATAATTTTTCCAGTCGTACGTAACAGGTCACGTTCTGGTTCTCCCGCCCGGAAATTTTAGAAACACATTGAATGTTTCCAGCGGGCCCCAACGAAATGGTGATCTGGTCGCCCGTTCTCTGTTCCACGTTGCCGGTAAGCCGGTTCACCTCACCAAGAAATTCGGCGATGAAAGTAGTCTGCGGTTTTTCATACAATTCAGAGGGCGTACCCACCTGTTGCAGGCAACCATTGTCCATGATTCCCATGCGAGTGGCCAGGCCCATGGCTTCTTCCTGATGGTGGGTGACAAACAGGAATGTGATGCCCAGCGCTCTCTGCATTTCGACGAGTTCTTCACGCAGGTGTTGGCGCAGACTGGGGTCGAGCGCGGAGAGGGGTTCGTCCAACAAAAGAATTTTTGGGCGGTTGATGACAGCTCGGGCCAGGGCCACTCTTTGTGCTTCTCCACCGCTAATTTGTCCGGGGTGGGCATCGCGCAGTGCCTGAAGATGGGTGATCTCCAGAAGCTCATCAATGTTTTTGGCGATATCGATTTCAGCATGTCCGCGGATGCGGGGCCCGACCGCGATATTATCGTAAACGGTCATGTGAGGAAACAAGGCGTAATTTTGAAAGATCAGCCCAACGGGTCTTTGTTCAATCGGCAGGGAGCCGACATCCTGTCCCTCAATGGCAATGGTTCCGCTATCGGGAGTTTCGAATCCGGCAATCAGCCGTAACAAGGTGGTTTTGCCGCAACCGCTCCTTCCCAGCAGAGTGAAACGCTCGCCCGCTTCGATCTCCAGCGAGATGTTTTCAACAACGGGTTTTCCGCCAAAAGATTTGCTGATGGAATCGAGCTTGACCATTAAAAAGGGACCTCTAATAATTAGATATTTTAAGTTTTGGCAATTTTTGTTCCCTTTAAATAAAGGGTACGCTCATGGCCGTGGGCAATTTTTAAAGGCACCCAAAAAAATCTTTCACCTGACGGATTGAAAGGGTTGCAACATGGGAGTATTTTATATAAATTCTTACTTGAATCATACCAAGATAATAAGGAGAGACAATGCGGGTACTGGTAATAGGGGGAGGAGGAAGAGAGCACGCTCTGGCCTGGAAAATTACCCAAAGCCCGAAAGTGACGCAGGTGTTCTGTGCGCCAGGCAATGCCGGTACTGCGGTAATCGCCAAAAATGTTTCTATTCCCGCAGACCAAATTGATCAACTTTTGCAGTTTGCTCAGGAAAATGAAATCGGACTCACCGTGGTGGGACCGGAGCAACCCCTTGTAATGGGAATCGTCGACCGCTTTCAGGAAAAAGGACTGCGGATTTTTGGTCCGAGTGCCCGCGCCGCAGAGCTGGAAGGGAGCAAAGCGTTCTCCAAAAATATCATGGAAAAATACAGCCTGCCCACAGCGGAATACGAAATATTTACTTCGCATGAGAAGGCCAGAAGATATATCGATAAAGAAACCGGACCTATTGTTGTCAAAGCCAGCGGGCTGGCGGCGGGCAAAGGGGTCATCTTGTGCCGCAACGCAGAAGAAGGTCGGCACGCGGTAGACACTATCATGAAAGACAAGTTGTTTGGGTCTGCGGGAGACGAGGTGGTTATCGAGGAGTTTCTGCAAGGCCAGGAAGTTTCAGTGTTGGCATTTACCGATGGCAATACTGTGCTTCTTATGGATTCGGCACAGGATCACAAAGCCGCGCTGGATGGAGACCGAGGACCTAATACCGGTGGCATGGGGGCCTATTCCCCGGCTCCGGTTTTTACCGACATTATGCGCCAGAAGGTGCGCGACAAAATCATGTTTCCTCTGGTTCGCGCCATGAAGGCGGAAGGCAGGCCCTATCAGGGAATTCTTTACGCCGGATTGATGCTCACTAAACACGGACCCAAAACTCTCGAGTTCAATGCTCGCTTCGGAGACCCGGAAACGCAACCGCTTCTCGTCCGCATGGAAAGTGATATCATCCCTCTCTTTGAAGCTTGCATCGATGGAACTCTCGAACAATGTGATTTGAAATGGAAACCGGAAACCTCGGTCTGCGTGGTGATGGCGGCAAAGGGGTATCCGGGATCTTATGAAAAAGGAAAAGAGATTTCGGGGTTGGACGAGGCAGGGGCCTTGCCTGATGTCGTGGTCTTTCATGCGGGGACTGAAGGGGAGAGCGGCAAAGTCCTCACCAACGGTGGACGGGTATTGGGGATCACTGCAACCGGACCCGACACCCCCTCGGCAATTGCAAAAGCCTATGAGGCGGTAAGCAAAATCAAATGGGATGGAATTCATTACCGCAAAGACATCGGTGCCCGAGGGCAGGTAAATTAGGGCAGGGAATATGAAAAAACTAAAACTCGGGGTCAGCAGTTGCCTGCTCGGCGAAAGCGTCCGTTATAATGGCGAGCACAAACGCGACTCGACCGTGATCGACCTGTTAGGCCAACAGTTCGAAGCGGTACCGGTCTGTCCGGAAGTGGAATTGGGAATGGGCGTACCGCGAGAACCGGTCCAGCTTGTTGCTGACATCGGCAAGCCACGGGTAGTGGTGCGAATGGTGGGTGCCGAATCGGGAAAAGACTGGACGGAAGCTATGGTTGGCTTCAACTCCATCAAGCTGGCAACCTTAACGAATATAAGCGGATTTATTTTAAAAAGTCGTTCCCCTTCCTGCGGTCCTGGCAATGTTCCCCTGCACCATGAACTGTCGGGAGAAAAAAGTTCAACGGAGGGATTGTTCGCCGGCGCTTTGATGAAACACTTTCCCTCGCTCCCTGTTATCGATGAAGAGACATTGCAGGACGAAATAGCCAAGGAAGACTTTATCGCCCGTATCATCGAGCACCGGCGAGCCGCCACTAGGCGAGGAGCCAGCAAGCAATAGCCCGTTGGGCCGAGAGACCGCTTGCTAGCAGATAAAGACATTGCTCGCTGGCCCTGCGAGTAGCCCCTCAGCAGGGGAGAAATTATTATCGTATTGCGCTTGATGGATTTTCCAGCTTCATGGGTAATGCAGTGTCGGCCCCACGCCTAGTGGGTTAGTCTAACTGGGGTTCTTTGTCTTCCACTTCGACACCTTCCATTTGTTTGTCGAAGAGCCGGTGAGAGAGATACCAGCATCCCCACGAAATAAAAACAATGGTGCCAATGCCAATACCGGCCCATAGCTCAACATTGCCGGAAGAGGCTAACCCGCGTAAAAAGACAAAGGCGCCAAGCGGCAGGGCCATTACAAATCCGAAACAGGAAAGAAGCATGGAACTGCGGGCATAATATTTGGGCCGCACATCGATATTGAGTTCTGCCAGATATTTTTTATTCTCGGGCAAGGCGGCATCGAGCAGTTCGATCTCGCCCGGGCATATCGGGCAATACTGTCCGCCCCAGAACGCGCTCTTGCATTGTAAGCAAAACTTGACCATCGGTTTCCTGTTGTTTTTATGGTTGGTCTTTAGCTTACCTCATTTATAATTGATCGACAACCGGGCCTCGCAATGGCCCGCAAGGCCAAGAGCATCGTTGATAGTCAGAGAAAGTTTTGCCAGTCGGCTCCACGCCTAGTGATAGAGGAAAATTATGGAAGAAGGAAAAAAACTTGTAGTGCTGACCCATGGCGGAGCGGGCTCCGACCCGGCTTTTGCCGATGGAACCGCCATCGCCGGACAAATATGCATGATGTCCCTGCAATCTGGCGAGCCCATCATCGACTCGGCCTGCCAGGCCGTTGCCACTTTGGAGGATGACGGACGCTTCAATGCCGGAATTGGGTCGCACAAACGTAACGACGACACCGTGCAGATGGACGCCTCGTGCATGGACAGTTCCGGCACGTTCGGGGCCGTGGCCGCATTGGAAGGATTTAAAAACCCGATCCATGTGGCGCGCATTGTCAGCCAGTCCGAATACAAAATGCTGGTCGGGCGTGGGGCCAACCAGTTCGCTGCAAACCAGGGATGCCAAACCCTGTCACCGAACCAAATCATCGGCACGGGAGCCGATTTTTCCACCACCGACACCGTTGGGTGTGTTGTCCGGGCAGGGGACCAGTTCGCTTGTGCGCTCAGCACTGGCGGAATTGATGATGCTATCCCCGGTCGCGTGGGCGATGTTCCGCTCATCGGGTGTGGACTCTATGCCGGGCCAGATGGGGCCGTGGCCGCCACAGGTGACGGCGAAGCCATCGCCATGCAGGTGACCGCTTTGCGTGCTTACCAGTTAATCGAACAGGGGATGGACCCGAAAGCCATCGTTCCCACCGTTATAGCGTGGTTCAAAGAAACCACGGCGTTTGGAATTATTGTTGTCAGCAAAATTGGGTTTGCCGGTGGGGTGAATTGCAGTATGGCCTGGACCGCCAGCGAAATGCTCCACTAGCCCCGGCCAAG
>CATMOP010000080.1 GCA_950072225.1 uncultured Nitrospina sp. | reverse complement strand
CATTAAAACAGCTTTTGATTTATCATTAAATTTAACTTTGGAAATTTTATTTAATTTTATTTTTTTCCAAATTGCATGAGATATATTTCCTGTGAAAACCACATAATGTGGATAGCTAGTTGAATTAAAAAAATCATTTACTATTAAAATAAAATCCTCATGCTTTACATGTTTAAGAATATCTTTTTCATCTGCTTGGTCACCTCCAGCAGTAATTTTTAAATCAACAAACCTCATATGATTCTTTCGTTCTTCATCATTAATATGAGGTAAAATTTCATCTAACATAATTTTACCATCTATTTTTTTATTGTGTGTCATATATTTTAATTGATTGCTACCTTTTCTGTGTAAAATAAAATCTTTTATACTTTTAATTCGTGTATTCCGAAATTTTATTGCAGAATTATAGGGCTGTACCGAAACTTACCCCCGGTTGCTTTTGTTCTGCGATTCCCGGATAATAATTTTTTAAAGGTTTGTTAATGAGATCCATTCTGCATTTTTCGTAAAGGATCAAAAAAGGACGAGGTTCATTGCGGTGAGAAAATTCTGGAGAGTCTTTGGATGGGTGTTTTTAGGCATTTTTTTGCAATTCAAGTTTAGTGCCCTGTATGGAATCGTGTTTCTTGAGAACCTGAATTTTCATGACCGGACCTATTGGGTAGAAATGAATATGATTCCCACAGAGGAAAGCCTGAGGGTTTTAAAGGTCAAGACCACGGTTCATCATTCTCTAGGTCCCGACTATTTTGCCAATGTTTATATTCCTGATCACTACAAGGTTTTAAATGAAACACCTTATGCTGGCGCGGAGTCCCTTCCTGGTTATCAGGCCTATAAAATGGACATGAAACGCAAATACCGTGATGTATTAGGGGAAAAACATTTTATAATCGTCCCGCAGAAATCGGATGAAGATATTTCATCCAAACCTATTAAAGTTCATTTTGAAAACTTAAAACAACGTCTGCATGCAGACGAGACCTACCTGATCTCAACCACGAAACGTAAAACCCGGCTGGAAGGCCCTGAAGTGGCAGAAGCCATCTATCCCCAGAAACTGGGAATGTAACACCCATGCCCCGCCGAACAAAAGAGGACTATTACTCCATCCTAAATATTTCTCAAAGTTCAAGCCAGGATGAGATTAAAAAATCATTTCGCAAACTGGCTCTTGAGCTTCACCCGGACCGCAACCCTGATGATCCTGAAAGTGAAAAAAAGTTTAAAGAGATCACAGAAGCCTATGGAGTGTTGAGCGACCCATTGAAGAAAAAAGAGTACGATCGGTTTCGGGCCGACCATCTTGCCGGACACACCACCGGGTCTTCTAATTTCCGTTATTCCCAGGAAGATATTTTTGCCAGCATGTTTCGCGGTGAAAATGCCCGTGAAATTTTTGAAGAACTCAATCGGGAGTTCAACCGTTCCGGCTTTCGTTCCGGCAACACGTTTTTCCAGACCTTGTTTTTCGGCGGCGCCGTAGGCGGATTGGGGAGAATCCTCAGAATGGTGCCGGGTCCGATTGGAAGAATTGGCATGGGCTTAAAGCTGGCTCAAGTTGTCGGCTCGTCCTTGTACGCACTACATAAAATGAACCAGCAAAAGCAGGCCCAATCCGGGCCAGCTTCTTCAGTTCCCCCTAAAACTGAAAACCCTTTGTTGGGCGGTATAAAAGGAATTTTCGGGAAGAAAGAATCCCAATCCTCATTGGATATGGATTTCTCCCTTTCCATCCCATCGATAGAGGCCCTCAACGGGTCCCGCAAAAAAATTTCCTATCAGGTTAACGGCATCACGGAACAACTGATGGTGACTATCCCCCCGAATTTTCCTTCCGGCGGAAAGCTTCGCATACGCAATAAAGGAAAAACTCAGGATGGAAAACGCGGAGATCTGATTCTTTCCATCCATGTAGACCCTGAAGCGAGCCCCTCCAAAGAATGAACAAACAACAGGTCCTCGAATTCTGGATCGGATTTTTCAAAGATCTTCTGGTCGGTACCTTCAAGAACCTTTTTTTGTTCGGCATTTTGGGTTTTTCTCTGGGTGCTCTTGCAATCTTTATATTTGACCTCAAGGTGCTCGACACCGTCGAATGGAGCGTTTGGGTGGAAGGAACAATTTTATTTTTGTTGGGAGGAGTTTATCTTGGCCTGGGCGTGCTTCACGGCTGGATATCCTGCAGTCTCCATCTCCTGGGAAAAAAAATGCGGGAAGCATTGTCGGGACTTCAGGAATTGCTGGACTGGTTAACGCGTGAAGTAATTGGACGCTTTCCAAGGTTTCAGAAAAACATACCCAAACATGAACTGGCGCAAAAGTATGACCAGATCGGGAATGAACTGCGCCAAAAGTTGAAGCAACGGGGAGGCATAGCAGGTTTTTCCTCTGGACTCCTGTTTGCAGTCATACTCAAGGCACTACGCTTTTTTTTCCTGGATAATGTGGTAGAAGAACTTCACAAAAATGATAAGGAAGAAATCACGTCCGCAGATATCGAACATGCTGTTCGCAGGGTCGGAACAGAAGTTATGATCGCCCCCATTACCGACAGCATTTTCTTGTTTCAGATCGTCAATATACTAATAGGCTTACTTTTATTTGCCCTGCCCTTCGGTTTGCTCTGGCTGATTTAATAGCTTATGGGGATCTCAGTAGAAATACTTTATACTGAAGCCTCTCTTTAACCACTTTTGATTAAGAACACTGAATAAATGAATCAATTTCTTAAAACAGGACTATTTATAGTTGCTCTGACACAGCTACTATTTTTTACTGATAATGGTTGGACCGAACCCATCCCGGTTTTTGTCAGCATCTTGCCGCAAAAATATTTTGTCGAACGAATTGGTGGGGAGCAAGTCAAAGTTGAGGTCATGGTGAATCCCGGAGAGAGCCCGGCAACTTTCAATCCCAACCCGAAAAAGATGAGCCTTCTCTCCCAGGCAAAATTATACTTCAGCATCGGTGTTCCTTTTGAAACCATTTGGATTGAGCGGATTCAATCCATCCACTCAAACTTGCAATTCGTTCCCTTGCACAATAACAAACATCCAGCAACCAGTCATGACCCCTCTCACTCGCATAGCTCCAATGATCCACATATTTGGACCAGCCCGGCAAAGGTCAAGGTTATTGCAAAAAAAATCAAAGAAACCCTCGTCCGTACCGAACCACAAAAAGAAAAATACTTTGAAGCAAATCTTCAGGCATTCCACGATGACCTGGACGCTCTGGACGGGGATATCCGGGAAATTCTTGCGGGAAGCGATAATCATCGCTTCATGGTATTCCATCCCGCCTGGTCTCATTTTGCCGAGGACTATGGCTTGGAACAGATTTCCATTGAAGACGGAGGAAAAGAACCCGGAGCCCGGTCATTGCAAAAAATAATTGAAAAAGGCAAAAAGCTTGGGATTAAGGTAATATTTGTACAAAAGCAATTCAGTCTTTCCATTGCTGAAAAAATCGCGAAAATGATTGGCGCTACCGTCCGTGAAATGGACCCCCTTGCGGAAGATTATCTGGCAAACATGCGGCGGACAGCTACAGCCATTTCTGGAGCATTACAGTGAGTATGGATTCGATCATTAAAATAAAGGACCTTCATTTCAGTTATGACGGCCCGAAAATACTTGAAAACATCCAGATCGATATCCAGCGTAACGAATTTATCGGAATGGTCGGTCCGAACGGAAGCGGCAAAACTACCCTGCTGAAAATCATCATGGGAGTTTTAACCCCAGACAAGGGTACCATTGAGGTTCTTGGCAAGCCACCCTTCCAATCCGTTAAGGAAATCGGTTACATGCCGCAGTTAACACCGTTTTCCCGGGATTTCCCGATCAGTGTGGAGGAAGTGGTTTTAATGGGGCGCTTGGGAAAAACTTCGAGCATTGGTTTTTTTAATAAGGATGATAAACGCGCTGCCGAAAAATCCATGGACGATGTCGAAATTCTAGAACTTCGCAAACGCGCTATCGGTTCTCTCTCAGGTGGGCAACTGCAGAGGGTTCTTATTGCTCGGGCCCTCACCTGTGAACCAAAAATCATGATTCTCGACGAGCCCACCGCTAATGTCGATATGAAAATTGAAAAGGACATCTTCGACCTGCTCAAGCAGTTGAACGAGAGCGTCACCATCATCGTGGTGACCCATGACATCGGTTTTATTTCGCAATACATTGACCGGGTAGCCTGCATCAACCGCACCCTCATCTGCCACCCCACATCAGAACTGACAGGAGAAACGATTGAAAACATGTATGGCACCCATATGCATATGGTGCACCACCATCATGAGGATGAAAAAAAATTATCATGAGTAGTTTTTTCGATGCGGTTTCTTCCCAGGCTTTTATGCAAAACGCTATTGTTGGCGGCATTCTCGCCAGTGTGGCCTGTGGCGTGGTGGGCTCTTACGTCGTGGTAAAACGCATCGGTTATCTGGCTGGCGGCATCGCCCATTCGGTGTTGGGCGGAATGGGTATCGCCTATTACCTGGGCAGGCCTCCCATTGAGGGCGCACTGGTCGCGGCCCTGGTTTTTGCGGTAATTCTTGGCTGGGTGAGCCTGCGACTGCAACAACAGGAAGATACAGTCATTGGAGCGCTGTGGGCGGGAGGCATGGCGATTGGAATATTGTTCATCTCGAAATCTCCCGGCTACAACATCGACCTTATGAGTTTTTTATTCGGAAATATTTTGATGATCTCCTCCGATGACCTTTTCTGGATCGCCGGGTTGGATGTCCTGATCCTGCTCATCGTATTTCTATTTTATAAACAGTTTCTGGCAGTATCGTTCGATGAAGAGTTTGCCCGCCTGCGGGGTATTCCCGTTGAGAGATTTTATTTGCTCTTTCTCGCTCTCGTTGCCTTGACCGTCGTAATATTGATTCAGATTGTCGGGCTGATTCTGGTGATCGCCCTGTTAACGCTTCCGGCGGCGGTATCGGGCCTTTATGTCCGCTCACTGAATCTGATGATGCTGTTAGCCACTCTTCTGGGAGTGGTTTTCACCACAGGAGGTTTGGCGATATCGTACCAGCCCGATCTGCCACCCGGCCCCACCATCATTCTTGTCGCAGGGGCTTTCTACTTATTGTCTTTGGTCATAACCCGATTCTGGAAAAAGGCCTGACATGGGCAACTCTTGTTCTGCATTGGAAGAGGAACTGGCGCATGGTGCCAAACGGAAAATTCTTTGGCTGGTACTCGTTATCAACCTGGTCATGTTTTTTGTCGAAGGCATTGCCGGGTGGCTGGCTCAATCCAACGCATTGATGGCCGATGCCCTCGATATGCTGGGCGATGCCGCCATATACGGATTTTCCCTTTTCGTGATTCAACACGATCCGGTTTGGAGAACCCGCGCTGCGATTCTTAAGGGAATCATAATGAGTATTTTCGCGCTCGGCATTCTGGGTTCCGCTATTTATCGAATTACCCATCAGGTACTTCCAGATGCCTCAACGATGGGCATTGTCGGCGGATTGGCTCTGGCGGTCAACCTGTTCTGCGCCTATTTGCTCCTGCGCTTCAAAGATGATGATATCAACATGCGTTCGGCCTGGTTGTGTTCACGCAACGATGTACTGGCAAACCTTGGGGTTTTGGCGGCCGCAGGCGGTGTGGCCTGGACAGGTTCTCACTGGCCCGACCTGGCAGTCGGGGTTGTCATCGCCGGGCTGATTCTGCAATCCTCATTTGGCATTTTCAAAGATGCCCGACTGGAACTGGAAAACAGCACTGGGCGTGCGGCCCAATAAAAAAAACAATCAAGGCACTATTGGTAAGGAATTGAGATAGAAGGGCTGTAGTTAAATTACTGCCCCTGGCGGTTCGCCGGCTAGTTAAACAAGAGCGCCTAATCTTTCGGTCAAGGAATTGTGCTGGTGGTGAGCGAGATAAAGCAGGCCATCGGATAGGGAATAATTGTGTGGAAAGGTCATCACCTCACGCCCCAGCTTTTCGATCAATTGCTGGTACAACTCAGTGATTTCCTCCGAGTTCATACCGATAGTTGTTTCATAAGAATAGCCCAAACTCAAATCATGTTCCGGCGGGGTGAAAAGGTTTTTGATGCCCCATTCCGCCGGATTTTTTTCAATAGGCGCACCCCGTTCCAAGTCAAACTGGGAAAGGATGGCTGAAAAACCGGGGGAGTCCAGCAAACGCTGGTTATCGAGTATAAAGTTGATCGAGTCCATCACCTCTTCACGGGTTTCGGTGGGGAATCCGCAAATCAGGTAAAAATGCATGGCGATGCCCAACTTCACACATCGTTCCGCCGTTTCATCGACCCAACTCAGTTCAACACCCTTTTTCATGGAATCCAGAACCCGCTGGTTGTAAGACTCCAATCCAAAAATAAGTTTTCTGCACCCGGATTTATATAACAAATCCATACGGTCGTCTTTTAGCAGGCTCTTCTCGAACTTGAGTTCGCCCGTCCACTGCACATCGATTTTCTCCTCAATAATTTTGGCCGCAAAGGTTCTAAGAAAATTAATGGGAAGCGCCTCATCGGTGAAGAAAAAATGGTTGCAGTTATATTTTTTCTGCAAAGCTTTAAAATCGTTCACCACGTTCTCGGCGTAACGAACATGGAATTCCATGTGGTCGAAAGGAATTGAACAGAATGCACATTTCTCCCAGTAACAACCTCTGGAACCCATCACCGGAAGAACCCGGTCCGGAGCAAGATAAAGATCCAGCGGCAGACCGTCAAAGTCCGGTGTCGGCAAAGCATTGAGTTCCTCTTTAGCGAAAGGCCGGTTCACTTTAACTTTGCCGTCCTGCTTGTAAATCAGGTTGGGAACTTTACTGAGGTCCCCGTCTCCGCGAAGGTGCTCGACCAGCCTGAGAAGCGGTGTCTCACCTTCGTGCACAATGAAACTGTCAACAAAGTCGAATAGAGGCGAACCATCGTTTTCCAAACGATCCACCAGTTTGGTGAACACGCTTCCCCCAATAATGATATGGATTTCTGGCCGGTTCTGCTTGACCAGATAAGCCAGAGTCAGGCCGGAAATAATTTGTTCCACCGATGTGATGGAAATACCAAGAATGTCGATGTCTTCTTGCAGAATTTCCGGCAGATACCATTGCTGGTACAGGTCATAGAAAAAGTTTTCTTCCGGATGATTGAAAGAGTCGATCACCTCTTGGGACGAGTAAGGGGAAAACCGCATCTGACTGCCAATGACGGTCAACTGCGACGGATAATAGGGGGCGAGAATATTGTCCAGCCAGACATCCATGATCTTGAGGTTTTCCATGTACTGGTCGAGGTCATAAAACTCCTGACTGCGTTGCGAAGCCACGGCGGAGTCGATCTGGTCTTTCAGGGCCATGACGATCTCTTCCGCTTCCCTCAGCTTGTTAAACTTTTCAGCCTCCACCTGCGTGAGCCGGGGCCGGGAACTCAGTTCATTCAACTCCCGTATGATTCGTTCGTAGAGCGGTTTGGTTTTTTCCCATGTACACAGATCATTAAGCAATTCAATCGCCAGGTCACGCTGAACAACATCGTGCACCCCATGCATATTGAGAAATGCTTTCAGGCTGGGCAAACTCAGGTAGGGTTGCGAAGGATGCCAGGATGTCGGGAAAACCAGATAAATCATTTTAATGAGAACCTACTAATTCAATTTTTTATGTATGGGCACGGCCTTTATTCCACTCGCCGGGTCTGGCGGTCGCGAAGCGTCACCGCCCCATTGGCCCCACGCCTAGTGGCGGCGGTTACGCCGGTTTTGGAGCCATGAATACCAGTATGACCAGTTTATCATCGGTGTGGTTGACTACACCGTGATCCTGACCTGACGGAGCCATAGTAATCTCGTTTTGCGAAAGCACTTTTTCTTCCGCACCCACAGTCACTTTGCCCTGCCCCTCAAGCACATAATAAACCTTGTCGGAGCCTTCGTGGGAGTGGACTTTCTGGAACTGACCGGGCTCTAGACAGTATATATCACAAAAGAAATTATCCGTATCAAACAAGCTGACTTTTTT
>CATMOP010000079.1 GCA_950072225.1 uncultured Nitrospina sp. | reverse complement strand
AAAGGGTTATAGCAATTGCAAAATCAAGGGGTTTCCCGTTAATTTTTCTACAGAGGAGGCGATTCATGGATCCACTGAGGGAGGGGTCAATCTGCGTAGCGGAACATCTGGTTAACGCAATTGAGGGCACGGCGCTGAGTTTCCGGGTCGATTTCGATGATGCTATGCGGACTGGGGTTTTCGAGCACGTTTAATATATCTTCCAACGAATTGGACTTCATATATTTGCAAAGTGTACAGCTACCGGCAAATGTCTTTTCCGGAAATTCGGATTGCAACAAACCCGTCAACCCACACTCGGTGAGCAAAAAGAACGAGTCCCGCTGCGACTCACGCACATGGTTGAGCATTTGGCTGGTACTTCCTACATAATCGGCTTTACCCACCACTGAAGAATTGCACTCGGGGTGTACGAGAATTTCCACACCTTCAAAGTTTCTCCGTACCTGGTCAATACTTTCCGGCTGGTACTCCTCATGAACGTAGCAGGTGCCATCCCAGAGTCGGATATCTTTATTCACGCCTTTTTCTTTAAGGTGATTGATAACGTTTTCGCCCATAAGCTTGTCGGGCAAAAAATAAATCTTGTCGTTCGGGATTTTTTCAATAATCGTGTAAACATTGGAAGAGGTGACGCACACGTCACACTGGGCTTTCACCTCGGCAGTCGTATTGATATAGCAGACGAATGTGTAGCCGGGAAATTCTTTGCGGAGCCGGATAACATCCTGCGCCGTTATGCCATCGGCCAGTGAGCAACCGCCGTTGGGGTTGGGATCCAGCACCGTTTTTTCCGGATTGAGAATCTTGGCGGTCTCCGCCATAAAGCGAACCGCTGCAAAAATGATGATATCGGCATCAGATTCTTTTGCTTTTTTCGACAGGCCATAAGAGTCGCCGGTATAGTCAGCAACACTGTAAAAAATTTGCGGCGCAACATAATTATGCACGAGAATGATGGCATTCTTTTCGCGCTTGAGATCTTCAATTCTTTCAATGGTGGGGAGCAACAGTTCACAATGTTCACGGGTAAACTGGCAAATCGGATTGCCCACCTGAATGTTTTTAAGCTTTTCGTATAATTTTTCTGCGGTAACCATGAGTTTCCCCTACCGGCGTAACCGCCGGTGGTAATGAGCAATAGATCTATCTTGCGAACAAAATTTTATCCCGGCTCAACAAGCCCTTGCCCATTGGCCCCACGCCGAGTGGCCCCTTAGCAGGGGAGGCAATAGCAACAACTCGTCAAGCCGAGAATATCGTTGCTAGCCTGAAAAAGCCATTGCACGCTGGTCCCACGCCGAGTGGCTAACCTGGCGGCCAGTTCATAGCTCGACCGCCCAAAAGATGAAAATGAATATGGAACACCGACTGTCCGGCACCCGCTCCGCAATTGACCACGAGCCGGAATCCAGATTTATCGATTCCTTTTTCTTTTGCCAGTTGATTCGCCACACTGATCACCGAACCCATCAGCGCATGGTCCTTTTCCTCGACATCCAGCAAAGTGTCCTGATGAATTCGGGGAATGATCAGAATATGCGTAGGGGCCTGCGGATTGATATCATTAATCGCGAACAACGTGTCCGATTCATAAACCTTTTCAGAAGGAATACTGCCCTCGCTGATTTTACAGAACAGACAATCATTCATACGATTTTTTTCCCCGTCCACCCGGGCTTCCCATATCCTTGCCTTGTTCAATTTCCTGCTGGGGCATGGGGTCAAACTTGTTTAGATACTCTTTGATTTCTTCTTTGTAGGAGACGAACGGATCTTGCATCAGGAACGGTTCATCAGCTTTACTCAGGCGAAAGCCAATCCAGTCTATGAGATAATCCATGTGAGCATGCTGGTTCATAAGCCTTTTAATGAGTTCTCCTCGGCCCTGCGCCCGGGTCCCTCTTGGAGGATTTACTTTTGAGAATTCGACCGCCTCATCAGTGGTTTTCCTGTAACCCTCTCCATTGGCCTTCAATCCCCAGAACAGGCCGGTTTCCTTGTTCAAGTTATGGTACTCCAAGTCCAGGCTTTTGAGCCAGGGGTCGTTCCATTCCAGGTTTTCTTCGTTTCTGAACTCGTTAAGCATCCAATATTTGCTGGCCCAGTCCACCCTGCCGATGACCGCTTCCGGTCCTTTAGGCAAATCGGTCAAGACCGATTCCCAACCTTCCAGAATCCAGTCCGTCTCTCGGTTCGTTCCAGCCAGGTGTTCCTTGCAGGTATTCAAAATATCCCATTGCAGTTCCAAGGCGGTGGAATAATTTCCTGAAGCCAGTTGCACGTGCCACTTGAAATCCGGATCACGAGAAATGGAACGCATGGACTGGACCGAGTCTGCGAGAATCCATTCCCGTTTAGCGACCCCCAACTGCATGATATCCAGCATGAGCGTTGTGGTCCCCATCTTCATAGCAGTGGCAAACTCACTCATGTTGGAATCGCCAACGAGAAGATGTATGCGCCGGTATTTGCTCGGGTCCGACAAGGGTTCATCGCGGGTGTTGACAATCGCCCGGTTATATTGCACCCACCGATAAAATTCGTTGGGGATGTGATCGGCCCTTTGTGAAATCTGAAAGTTCACCTCATCGCCCCGCTTTTCATCAGGTGTGATGTATTCCCAATCCCGAAATGGGTGGGGATCGCAGGAACCGATGCGGCCGGCGCCACAATAAATCAGTCGGGTGGTTAAAAAAGAAGAAAGCAGTTTCAGGTTGTCCCGCTCATCGAAAGGAAATCCCCTGCCGACTAGATAATTCTCGTGGCACCCAAAAGTCGCATTGGTTTCAAGGTCTACATTGTTCTTGATGAACGAAACATGATCTGCCCAGCCCAGTTCTTCCACCGCCTCCTGGACCAGTGTATCCCCGGCGCGGTCATAAGTCACCAGGTCCACAAGGGTGGAGCATTCCGGGGAGGCGTATTCCAAATGGCCCATATCCAAATACAGGCGCCCGCCGTTAAGCAGGAACCCTCCATTACCAGGAGGCTCATCGTTGGCCCGATAATGAAGGTCCAGCACTCCCAGGTTTTTTGAAAAAATATGGTTCTTGACCTTGTTGGCAATTTCTATGGGGTCGAAAGAAAAGTCCTCATCATTTTTGACCAAGAGGCCATATTCCGTTTCAATGCCGAAGATGCGTTTTTTCATTCGTCCTTCTTTTACCCCTTCCACCCCTTCGGGGCATGCGTGATATCTTTTCATTTGCCTTCATGCCCTGAAAGGGTAAAGGCTAAGGTTAAATATCACTGGGGCAGGAAAGTTTAGGAAAAATATCACGGTCCAGCGAGTTATGCTTATCATTTGCCTTCATGCCCTGCATGGGGTAGAAGGGGTATCACGCTAACGTTTCAGCGATTTCTTGCAAATATCCGCCAGTTCCTGATCATTCATAAACCGGTAACCCCCCTCGGTAATCATTCCAATGGTGGGGAAAATTTCATCTTCCGGACGGGCTGTACCGGTTGCGGAATCAAACTGTGCTGCGGTTTGCAAAAGTCGGATAGCAAGGGTGACTGCACTGCTTTCCGACCTTTCCGCCAGGGGTTTCTCTCCCCAAAGGTCTTCATGTTCCAGAATTCCCCGAATGGTCGGCGATCCCGACCCAGTTGAGGTATGAGTGCGAATCTGGAAATCCGCCCCGAGCATATCGTAAAAATGTATAGCTGGCTTTCTGGTTTGTAAATCGTAGGTAGCAAATATCGGGCTCACTACCCCCAGTCCTTGGACCGCCATGCCCACATTCTCTCTGAGCAGTCTTGACAAGGCGCGGATTTTCCCCTGCCCGCTCATGGCCTGCATTTGCGAACGCCGGAAGAACTCAAAGTTATGAGTTAGAACGCGTGCCATCTCGAATGCAGTGGCGGGAACCCCGGCAATAGCCATCAGCGAATAATCATCAATGGGAATGACCTTGTCGCAATGTTCATACATGATACTGCTACCGGCCGTTGCCCGCCGGTCACCGGCAACAATCACTCCATCCTTAAAGTGGAACGCTAGAACAGTTGTGCCCTGGGTCACTGTAAAATCATTGTTCACCTGCGCAGGATCAATTCGGGCCTGCCAGCGATAACCGGATCTTTCCAAGAGATCAAAAAAATCTCCGGGCGAAGTATGGGGATCCGCTTGTAAACTCATTGACCGGTTCTCTGCTTGTATTTTTCCGTTTGTTTCGGATCCACCTTTTTCATACGCTTCAAAAGATCATCCCTACCCGGTCGTGAAGGTTCGGGGCTGGAAGGGCCGGAATCATGGCGATCCGGACTGGATTCTTTTTTTTCTTCCCTTCTTAGGGGATCGTTCATGTCCATGGAATCAACTCCTTTTATTACCCGGCCGTTTCTGCCCCATCACCCAGGGAGATCAACCGACTGATGTTTTTAACTTTTCAATCTCTTCCTTGGTGAGAGCCCTATAAATAGCTCTTCGTTCCACTTTCCCTAATAACACGGCACCCTCGAGATACCATTGATCAAAAATCTCTTTCAAAGTCTTGGGAAAATTATTATTCTCGTCGTTCTCGCCGTCCTCGTCTTCTTGGTTTTTGCTTTCAGTCCAAAGCCGACAGACTTCCTCTAAAGCCTTATCGAGCGTAAACGTCGCAAAGGGAAGTTCCTGGATTTCCTTCTGAATCCAATCCATGACTTTTTCATTACCAGCGATAACAGTTCCCTTTTTAAAGGTTTCCCAATGTCCGTCATAATTTATGCGGAAAAAGGTTGGATTGCTTTCGTGGTCCAGTTCGACAAGCAGGAGGCGAATAATATAAGGAGCCCGTTGGATTTCTTCAAAATTCTGTTTGAGTGCCGGGGCAATCCCAAACTGCAGGAGCCTTGCCAAAGTTACATCTCGGGCCGAGCGGTTGAAGCCTTCCAAATGCGCCATTTCCAGAAGGGTCATGCGCAACCGTTCCACATCAGCGGGATGCCCCACACCGCCTAAAGCGATACGGTCATAGATTTCGAATATTTTGCCCGGCTGGGGGGCGAACCCCATAATCAGCACCCCTTCATCAAAAGGAACCGACAACACCGGCTGACCCAATTTCAGCTTTTCCTGAACATAACTGTGGCGGGTGGAAACCGCTTCCATCCAGCGATACGGCTCTTCAAACATTTTTCAATTTCCCTCTCTGGCTCTAAAACGAATTGTTCCCTGAAGTGAGGATATTTTCAACCTCTTCAATTTTCCTCTCTAACCCTTAAACCAATTGTTCCCTGGAGTTTAGGAAAATTTCAACCTCTTCGGGGCAGATAACTCCGGTCAAGTCCAGGATCTCTCCGTTGGCAAACTCTACTCCGGTCCAATGAATACTTTTTATATTCTCCGCATCTTGTGCCACCGCCTGCCCCCTTATCTGGGCACGGGTTCCTTCGGGAGGCAACTCAACAGCGCGGACGATTTCTTTCTCATTGAGCAGGGAATAAACCGCTCCCTCCTGCTGTAATCCCCGATACAACCCGCGATCAGGGTCCAAGTTATGGTACTCCAAATCCAGGCTCTTTAGCCAGGGGTCCTCCCAGCCCATGCCTTCCGACTGCATGAACTCGGTAAACAATTTCTCCTTAATCGCCCAGTCAATACGGTCAGAAAGTTTTTCCGGACTGTGCCTGAGCTCATCCAGCGTCCTCTTCCATTCCTTAAGAATCCAGTTCCACTCCAGGTCCTTTCCGGCAAACGCTTTTTCTGCCGCCTCCAGATAAGCTTCCTGAATTTCGAGAGCCGTGATGGTTCCGCCTGTTTTACGCTGTAAAACCGTGGCTTTATCGAGAGACACTTTCAACACATCGGCAACCGGGTCCACCAATTCCAAACCGGCAAGTTTATCCTCACTGGCGATCAAATTGAAAACCAGTAATGTGGTCCCCACCTTCAAGGCCGTTGCATAGGCGGACATATTGGCATCGCCGAGAATCAAATGCAAACGCCGATACCGGTTGCTCACCGCATGCGGCTCGTCCCGGGTGTTGATAAGGGGACGCTTGGTCATGGTCTCAATGCTTAAAAGCGTTTCGATAAAGTCAGACCGCTGAGCCAATTGCAAACCCTGGAAGTTACCGGCACCTGGGTTTTCCGATCCCACTTTTCCAGCCCCGGCATACAACTGGCGCGTCACTAGAAAAGGGGCCAGTCCACTTACAACATTCTCAAATGGGATTTCACGGGGGATGAGGTAATTATCATGAGTTCCATAACTGTGTCCGCTGTAGTCGGTATTGTTTTTAAATACCTGAAGCGAATTACCCTCCAGTTCCCGGTTACGGATGGCCACGCATTCGGCGACAATCCTTTCCCCTGCTACATCATGCGCTACCAAAGATAACACCGACCGACATTCCGGGGTGCTGTATTCAGGATGGGTATGGTCATTATAAAAACGGGCACCATTTGTCAAAACCCGGTCGCATTTCATATCCAGATAAGAGTAAGGCCTTTTGCGATCTTCAGCGCAAAAAGCATCCTCTTCCTCATCCTGGGCCAAAGAGGCCACCCGGAACCCACGCATATCCAGATGCGAGTTTTCCTTCGAGTAAGCCCATTTGCAGAAAACACTTTTGCGCTCGCAGGCCTTCAACAGCTTCATCGATTCTTCGACCGGATCAGAATTTTCCAAATCTTCCCGGATTATTCCATACTCGGTCTCCAAACCCAAGAGGGGAACGCTCATATAATGGACCTGCGCATTGTGTTTTCGGTCGCCTTATCCGCTTCGTTAGGCCGCCTTACCCGCACAACATTCTTGGATTCCATATCCAAAAGCTGAAGCCAATCTTCCAGATGGGATTCGGCAGGAAGCAGACTGCCTTCCTGAAATTCGGTCTCCAGGGAAACCACCAGGTCGTCCACCATCAGGCGTAGTGTTTCGCCATTAATCGCCCGCTCGATGGCCCGTTCCTTGGCGCGTTTCATGATTCCCTCAATGGCCGCACCGGAAATAAAATCTTTCCAGTACATTTTGCGATTGCCGCCGTTTCGCAAAGTCAGCACCAGCACTTCCTGACTGGAATTTCGGCTAAAGAGGCGGTCCAGAAATGGTTCGGCCATGGCATCAAAATCTTCATGTTCGCGGGGAAGCCCTTCTTTCAGATAAACACGCAGGATGGCTTTGCACTCTTCGCGGTTGGGACGCGATACTTTGATTTTTCTGTCAATTCTTCCGGGCCTGATAATAGCCGGATCGATCAGGTCGGGCCGGTTGGTTGCCAGAATCACCACCGTATCGCGAAGGGATTGGATGCCATCCATCTCGGCGCAAAACATGGGAACCACCGTGTTGTTAATGTTAGATCCGCGCCAGGCCTGCCGGGTTCCCAGAATGGATTCCGCTTCATCTATAAATATAAAAGGAATCTGGCCCTTTTCTTTATAGTCCCGAGCTTTTTTAAAAATTTCACGGATTTTACGCTCCGATTCACCCAACCACATGTTGAGGATCTCCGGTCCTTTCACATAAATGAAACGACCTTGCAGTTCCGGCTCTTCCTGCTCAGAAAGCTTACGAATCACCTCGGTGAGAATGGCTTTGCCAATGAGGGTTTTGCCACAACCCGGAGGACCATAAAACAAAAATCCTTTGGGAACTTGATATTCCATCTGGTCCAAAATTTCCTGATGCAGGAGCGGATATTCGAGGACTTTGCGCACCTCTTCTTTTACTTTTTCCTGCCCCCCCACCTGAGACCATTCCACCTGTTCATAATCGTCTTCAATAAGAGTGCGGGACTCCCGTCGCGGAAGTTTACCCAAAATAACCCTTTGGCTGCTGTCGAGAAAAATTTCTTCCCCCTCTTTCAGGTGGGTTTCATCCAGACCTTCACGGGCCAGAACAATAGTTTCCGTGTTGCCAGTTGCCGCCTGCACTAACCATTGCCCACTGGCAAGCTTGCCAGAAATTTTCGCCAATGGCCCCTGATTAGGAAGCAATAACCGGGCAATCACTACAAACCCTTCATTCAGCGCTACCTGATCACCTATTTTTAATACCTCATTTTCCACCAGTTCCGGAACAACCGCCGCCTGATATTCCGTACCGCC
>CATMOP010000078.1 GCA_950072225.1 uncultured Nitrospina sp. | reverse complement strand
GCAACTCCCCTCCCCAAGAGTGCTGGAAAACCCAATTTTTCCATTCATAGATTCAACCAGTTTTTTGCAGATTGAAAGACCATAGACTTCATTCTAAATGTGGCTTTTTGAATCTTTGAAATATAGAGGATCTCTTCTTTTGTCGGGTTTACCGTTTCCTCCTTTAGCATATCCCCAAAGGTGATAATTTTTCGCAAGGGCTCCTGAAGGTCATGGGAGGCTGAAAAGACGAACCTTTCTAGTTCCTCATGGGCCTTAGATAGATCAGTGGTACGTTCTTTGACTTTTTCCTCTAAAAACTCATTGTTTCTTGCAATTTTTTTCCGATAGTAAAAAATTCTCAGCAAGTTAATTATTCTCGTAACAACTTCCATTTCCATAAAAGGTTTTGTGATGTAATCAGCGGCTCCTAATTCAAAGGATCTGGAAATTGCTTCCTGATATGAAATTACCGTTAATATCAGAACAGGAAGAGGCAAATCATCCTTCCTACCCCTGATACTTTTCATAAAATCAAATCCACTCAAAAACGGCATTTTTAAATCTAAAAGAACCAAATCGATATTACCTTCCTTGAAAATTTCAAGTCCTTTCCTTGGATCCGTCAAACTTTGAACGGAGGTGAATTCCTTCTCTTTCAAATATCTCTCTAAGATCTAAATATTGATGTCCTCATCATCAACTATCAAAATATTGGAATTTAAAAGCTCTTTGTCTGAATTCATTTTTTACGTAACCCAAATTTAATAAATAGATTGCTGATGGATTAACTTTAGATTTTCAACAATGATCTATTAAACCGATACTTAGAACTTAATCTTTTCTGAAAATCAAATTGTTTCCTACTAATTAGTTTAAAGGAGGTTTGTCCTTTTGCAATAGTAAATATTTCTGCATGGTTAGAGGGTGTTGAGTAGTCAGTTGATCTTCAGTGGGGTTCCGGTTTCGGGATCGAGAATCATTCGTGTCAGGGAACGATTGCCGCCCAGCCACAGTGAATGGTCGGAGGTTGCTTCAACACTGAAAATAAATTTTGATTTCAAACCATTGATCGCTGAAAAGTTTTGAAAGGTTTTCCCATCGAAACGGCTCAAACCGTTGTTGGTTCCGATCCACAACGCTCCTGACGCATCTTCTTCCAGTGAAAGGATGAAGTTCCCCGGCAGACCCTCTCTCATGGTAAAATTGCGAAATATCAAGGTATGGGTATCCAGCATGCTCAGTCCGCCTCCCCAGGTTCCTATCCACAAGCGATTTTTCTTGTCCAGCAACATGGAGACCACATAGTTGGGCCGGTAGTCAGAAGTCTGTAAATTGGGAATGGAGGGAGACGCGGAATGGTGCTGGCCTTGAAAGAGCGACATAATGCTCCGGTTCTCTTGCTGTACCTGATCGTAGGGGGCTCCGAGTCCGTTACTGTGATTGAATGCTTCCCATTTTCCATGATGATAAGCGGAGATGCCTGATTCCGTGCCGAACCATGTTTTCCCGGAAGGTTCAATTTCGATGGCATAAACCCAATCATCGATCAACCCGCCTTCTGTATTTTCAAAGGTAAAACTTTGCCAGTTTTTTCTCAATCCGGGATTCCCAGTTACCCGGTTTACCCCGCTCCAGGTTGCAAGCCAGAGAGAGTTTTTATCGAATTCGATATCGTACACAAATGCATCGTTCAACCCTTGCGGGGTATTGTAATGGTGCCATTGTTTGCTGTCAAAGTGGCTGAGTCCGCCACCATAAGTTCCTATCCAAGGCCAGTTTTCAGTATCCATAAGGATTGCAAAAATCCCATTGCTGAGCAAATGGTTCTGATTGTCATAGACCTTATAGTCCTCGTTGGTACGAGTGTCATAACGGATGATTCCTTGTCCGGTTCCTATCCACAAGTGCCTGCCTTGAGAGGTTAGTACTTTAATGTTTCTGGTGTTGAGGTCAAAGGTTTGCGTTTTTAAGATATGGGGGTAGGGTTCTGCTGAAGTTGTTTTAGATATTTGTACGCTGAAAGCCCTGGTGGTATCTACATGGATAAAGCTCGCCACTGCGATAAAAATGAATATAATGGCCCTTGTTTTATTTATTAAATTGAAAGGTTTGTTTGCCATGATGATGTGTTCCCGAATCGATATTAAAAACTATACCTCAGCTGTTTTAATATTGCTTTTGTTTTTTCTTTGGGGATGTGGGGTTTGCGATTGTGAGAGCGAAAAGGATCTTTTGCCTTCCAAAAAGGTTTCCCATAGAGACCATAAAGAAATGCTTCTGATACCTTCCGGCGAATTCATTATGGGTACAAACAAGGTGGACACCGAGGGTACACATAAAAAAATTGGAGCGGTTAAACCTCTTTATCTCGACCAGCATCCGGAGAGAAACTTGTTTCTTGGACCGTTTTATATGGACCGGTATGAAGTGACTAATGAGGAATATCAAAGGTTTTTGATTGCAACCCAGTTTACTGATATTCCTGCCCACTGGGTGAACGGGAAATATCCCGAGGGAAGGGGTTTGCATCCAGTTACCCAGGTCACCTGGTGGGAGGCTTGGTCGTATTGCATGTGGGCGGGCAAACAGCTACCTACCGAATTGCAATGGGAAAAGTCTGCGCGGGGTCCAAACGGCCTTGCTTATCCATGGGGAAAGGAGTTTGTTAAAGGCAAGGCAAATTTGGGCATTGATGGAGATCGTAAAACGGCATCTGTCACTGCTTATCCCGAGGATATTAGCCCGTATGAAGTCTATGGTTTGTCAGGGAATGTTATGGAGTGGACTCAGGATTGGTACCTTCCTTATCCGGGAAACCCCAGATCGGACCCCAGGTTTGGCAGGGAACTAAAGGTCCTAAGGGGAAACGGATTCCAGAAAGCCGGACATTATTTTTTACCCGCCTACCGTTACGCGTTTACCCGGACCGAGGCCAACCCGAATGATTTTTTTGAGAATGTAGGATTCCGGTGCGCATCGGAAATCATCTCGGGAAAAGGTGACTTCTGAGAATTTCGGAATCAAATAGATATCAATGCCCGGAAATTATCAACCTAGTATGGTGTTTTCCAGGTTGGCGCCCTTGGTAATCGCTTTTGCAATGTTGGCATCTACCAGATACGCGTCGGAAAGGTTGGCGTTGGTAAAATTGGTGCCATGCAAATTGGCTTCCAGGAGAAAGGCGTTTTTAAGATTGGCTCCTTCCAGATTAGCGTAAGTCAGGTCGGATCCTTCCAGGTTGGCTTCTTCCCAAATGACCCCCGCGCATTGAGCGTCTTTCAATTCCACGCCAATCAGGTTTGCGCTGGTCAAATTGACATCCTTAAAGGTACAGGAGTTAAGGTCCGCGTATTTCAGAATGGAACCCTTTAAGTCTACTTCCGTCAATTTGGAAAAGCTCAAGTCGCATCCTCTTGCATTGATTCCCCCCAGCCGGGATTTATTTATGATGGTTTGTTTCATAAAAGTGTACATCATTCGGGCAAATCCCAGATTGCTGTTTTCTATAGTGGCGGAGTAAAAGCTGGCGTGGCCCAGGTCCGCACCCTGGAAGTCACATTCGTTCAGTTTAGCCTGTGAGAAATCACAGTTGGTTAGAGTGGCATTTTTGAAATTGCAGCTCACCACATTTGCTCCTTCAAAGCTGACCCCTTCAAGATTCGCTCCTGTAAAATTCAAATCCTTGATCTTTGCATTTTTCAGGGATGACTTTTCCATGGAAGCCTGGGAAAAGTCAATCTCGGACAGTTCGGAGTCGTCTATAACCGTCTCAATAAGAGTTGCAAAAACAAAACTGGCGCCATTGAGGCTCACTCCCTTTAGATCAAAGCCGTTGAAATCGCCCCCATCTTGTTTGGGCTCTCTCATGACTAATGAAATCATCTCATCAACATTTGACATTTTCTCTTATTCCCTCTGTTGACCTGGCGACAGGAGCGCGTTCATGCCCCGTTGAATTTTTTGCGGATTTACCCTGTCATGAATTCCAATGATGCCAATCCGAATGGCTTTGCATAAAATGCCTTCCATATCTGTTCTAGTAGTCAACTTTGCCGCAAGGGGAGTCATAATGAGGTTGGCCAGCATAAGGCCGTAAAATGTAGTGATCAACGCAGTGGCCAGGGCAGGGCCAATGGTTGACGGATCGTCGAGATGCATCAACATCTGTACCAGACCGATCAGTGTGCCCGCCATTCCAAATACAGGGGCCTGCAAGGCGATGAAGCGTATAACCTTTATCCCGGAATTGTGCCTTTCGTTCATGGCGTTCAGTTCTCTTTCCATAAGTTCGTGAATCTCTTTTGCGTTGTAACCATCCACGATCATAGCGATTCCATTTTTAAGGAACCGATTGTCCAATTGGCTTTCTTCATTTTCCAGTTGTTTCATGCCACGGGAACGATATACGGAAGCCAACCTCGTGATGTCATCGACATAATCTTCCGGCTCGTAAACGTTAGGCTTGAAGGCGTTCCTAATAATCGTCACCATCCCTAATACTTTTTTGGAGGGAAACGCGATAAAAGATGTGGAAAGGGCTCCCCCAATAACGATCAAGGCACTGTTGATATTGATGAAAATTCCGGCGTCTCCACCACGAATAATTGCTACGGTAATGAGAAATATACCTCCCAGGGCACCCAGCAGGGTCCCGGTATCCATTCCTGTATCCGCACGCTCCTCTTGAGCCACATCTGCGGCGGTACCTCGTATTTCCTGAGTTGCTGTGGCCATGGACCTTGATTAGACAGCGATATTAAAATCTGGTTTCAACTGGCGGCTTTTTCCAAATTAGCCGTGGCCCGTACCAATAATGAGCGCACAATATAATTATTCAGCCAGGGTATTTGTAATAATTCTTTTCGGCCGCTGGGGATGTAAACCTTAAGAAAATCCGGTTTTTCAAGCTTTTCAGGGCTCAGTTGGGGGCTCAGGTCGCTGATGCACCTGGCCATACAGTTTATCCCTGCATAGGATTTGCAAAACAGCTCACCCCAGGAGGTTAAATAAATAGTTGTGATGCTCCTCACTCGCTCAATTCGTTTATTGATAAATTTTGTCAATTCATCGTTGGTTTTGCAATCCCTGATATTCCCCATACTTATTTCTGGCGGCGGAGGATTGCCAAAGTCCACCAGCATGAACAATTGATTAACTCTGGCATCGTTCAACAGGTCTTCATTAGACAATGCGGCGATGTTGACGGACTCGATGAAGCTTTTGAGCATTGGGAGCAGTACAAGCATATCATGTCCCTTGAGGGATTCCTCCTCGGCTATCAGCAAAACTTCGGTGTTTTCACTGTAGAGATGGTTGAAAATAGCAAACGCCAAAAGATATGGAAGGGTTGCTGATTTCCTGATGATATCGTCCTTATCGATTTGGTCCAGAAAAGCTCGATTCCTGCCCCGGATCAGGTACCACTCTGCTTTGTCACGCTCGCTTTTTTGTTCCAAAAGGAAGGTCAATTCACTTTCAGCGGTTTTACCATCTACCAAAGCGCCCAGGTTATCGACTTTGTTGGGGGCCGGCCTGTAAAAACTAAAAAGTTTTCGACCTAAAAGAGCGGTGTCTTTCTCGGTGATTAAACTTTCACCGGGATCAAGGGTCTTGTTTTTTTCAGAAATATTTTTGTAGGAGGCCATCAAAATTTTATTGATACGGTTTCCCAAATCTACCTTATGTATCAATTGCCAGCCGGAATACTTGTTCAGTTTCTCAATTTTATCCGGGCTCCAACCCCACTCTTTCAGCATTTTGATCAGGGTGCTCTTTCTCCAACTATCCGAGCCTTTTTCATACTCCTCGGCAGTAACTTGGGTACCCACTTTTAAATAGAAACAGTGTCTCAGTGCATCGACTTCATCCTCTGATTTTGTTTCAGCAAAAAACTTTTGTACCCGCTCGAACATTCCCAGATAGGGGTCTATATCCAGGTAAGGGACATCATTATAATATTTATCTTTAATTTGATGGCATAGTAGATTCGATTTGGTGTCTCCAAACATATATTCTTCAAGTACCCCCATTTTCATCAGTGTTTTAAAAGGAGATTTGAAAGATTTGATCAGAGCCCATATCGACCCACCAAAAAATTCTCCATCGGAGATATCATCTACATTGCCCATGTCGATGAATTCTTCTTTTTTGAGGAGGGTTTTTCCTGACTGGAGTTTTTCATATAACTCGTAATACCGGTCGTCATCACAGTTCACAGGAGTAACCAGCCAGAAAGGCATTTTTCCAGTGACAATGATCATTGTTCGATACATTTCTTCTTTCAGGAGTTTTGCCAGGGCTGATCCTGTGCTTTCACTGTCACTTTCACCAAAGATATTATTTTTAACTTCCTCGTAATCATTGATGAAAAAATGGGTTTCCAGATGGTAATTATCCCAGGTCCACGTCTCTATCAAGTTCAGTTTTTTCTGGAACAGTTTCATGCTTTCTTCAGTAAAGTCCTTTTTATCTATCAGAAGGGTGTAATCAAGATCTGACTTTACGGTTTGGGCAATGGAACCCACACTACCCATAAGTAGGGCAGTATGAATGACCGGGTTCAGATCCGGGTTCCTCCGGATGATTATGTCTGGGAACAATTTTTCGGCGGCAATCTGGGCTTCTTTATCCAGAGTGAAATTATGGATTCCGCAAGGTGGGTTGCCTTCAAAATAGCCTGGCAAACCCTCTTGGTGCACGTGAAGCAGGCGTGGAACAACTAGATAAATCAGGCGGTCAATTTCGGAAAGGGTGATCAAGTTTCGATATATTTTAAATCGGTTGAACCTTAAATAATCCTGCCGGTTTGACAAGAGCATTTCTGCGTCCGATTTGATGAGTACTTTTTGGGCTTGTTTAATGTCCTCTTGCGAGGGTTTTCGGGGAAGCTCTTCTAAAAGAGATTTCTCCGTTTCCGTTTGCCCGGTGGCAGATTTTTCTGTTGATTCCATGACAATAGTATTATTGCGAGGTTTATGACTTATTGGTAATTTTACCTAAAGTCAGCTAAAAAACTTTTTCAATAGTATAGAAGGCTTCCAATAGGTTACAAGGCCTATTTCACCGGTTGTTTTATATTTGAATCAAGAGCCCGAAGTTCCAGGGTTTTTCCCATCAGTAGTAATTTTCTTGGATTTTTGGGCTTCCTTTGCTTTTTGGGCTTCCTCTGTAGCGACTTCCATTGCTTTCAATATTTTAATTTCTACCCGTCGGTTGGTGGCACGGGCGTCATCAGTGGTGTTGGCTATAATTGGGCGGAACTCCCCATAACCTGCTACGACCATTCGCTCAGGCGGGAACCGCATTTTTTCTATAATAAACCGGGCCACCTTTGAAGCTCTGGCGGCTGAAAGTTCCCAGTTAGAAGGAAACTTGGCGCTTTTCATCGGAACGTTATCGGTGTGGCCATCAACAAACACCTGCTTGACACCATCTTTCATGTCTTTCTCGATGGTGGAAATAATCAGGTCTTCCGCGCCCTCATTGAAGAAGGCGTCTCCGGGAGCGAAAAGGTCTGAGGTTGGCAATTGATGCACGATCGTTCTCGTATCACTGCGGGCAATGCTTTCCACGTCAACGTTGTCTTTAACCAATAACCGTACCCGTGCCAGCATTTTCATTTCGGATTTGTTCAAGCGAACATTGACGCTTTCAATACGCATTCTTTTTGACTGGAACGAGGAAAGGGCCTCGGCAAACTTATTTTCGTCCATTTTGGAAACGCTGTACATCAAAACGAATACCACCAGAATAAGTGTGATCATATCGGAATAAGTGATGAGGAAGCCTTCCAGGCCTCCAGAAAACTCCTGGGCCGCCGCCGCACGGCCTTCAACCCTGTGTGCACCGCCTTCACTACCACCCCCATGTTGTTTTTCATCCTCCAGTATGCCGATTTTCATATCCATTTCGGCATTGCTGTCTTTGAGCATTTCCATATCAACTAGCATTCTTTGGCTCTCTTTTTCCAGGTCTTCCACTTCCTCTTTCAATTCCCGGATGATTTCAGAGGGAAGCACACCGTCTTCACCCGCATCCATGTCGCCTGAAAACATATCTTCGT